>NZ_BJCE01000070.1:0-23009 GCF_005402885.1 Sphaerospermopsis reniformis | reverse complement strand
CTTTCAAAGTACCAGTTAGCAACATTGGAAATACGCGCCACCTGTATTTTACTTGTAGCATTGACGTAGCAGCAGAGAATTTTCCCCGATTGCTCCGGTGGTAGAGAATCTAATATTTGAGCCATAATATAATATTGAAATAGCACAAAATTTTATCAATGCTGTTGAAGATGCAATTTTTAAAATTATTGAATCCCCACAACGCTATCCAGTCACAGATCAAGATATTCATCGTTGCTTAGTTCGTAAATTTCCTTATGGTATCCTATACACCATAGAAGAAGAATATATTTTAATTGTTGCAATCATGCACTGTAGTCGAAAACCTAAATATTGGCAAGAACGATGAAAATAGATAGAGTCAAGTAAGTGGTTAAGAAGTCTGTTGTCATTCATATTGGATAGGTCTGCATAATTAGGAAAAAAATTTTGAAATTTCCTCCTGACTCCTGACTCCTATGCCCATGACTTACGTCACGCTGCGCGAACACGAAAAGACTTTCTCAGCAAACCCTAAGTAGATGGTGGGTTAAGCAAGAATTAACCCACCAGCAGCGTTTTTACACATCTGAAGATGCTTCTACTAACTTCACCGTCCTTTTCCCCACTGATACCTTAACTGATTGTTTTTTAGAGAATGTCAGACCATTTTCACCTTTATCTATAAAAATTGTATCTCCAGAAATAAAGGTATTTTCTAACAATTTGGTAGCGAGGGGGTTTTCGACTTCGCGCTGAATTGACCGTTTTAACGGACGTGCGCCATAAACAGGATCATAACCAGCTTCAACTAAATGGTCACAAGCTGCTTGGGATATTTCAAAGGAGATTTTTTGTTCTTTGAGTAGTTTTTCCACCCGTTTTAGTTGAATACGGATGATATGGCGCATTTCTGAACGACTGAGGGTATGGAATAGGATTAAGTCATCAACGCGGTTAAGAAATTCAGGGCGGAAGTGCGATCGCAAACCTTCCATCACTTTATTTCGCATCATATCATACTTTGAATCATCACCAGAAACATCAAGAATATGTTCGCTGCCGATGTTGCTAGTCATTACTATAACTGTGTTTCGGAAATCTACGCCCCTTCCTTGAGAGTCAGTAACTCTACCGTCATCTAACACTTGCAGCAGAATATTAAATACATCGGGATGGGCTTTTTCTACTTCATCTAGTAACACCACAGAATAGGGATGACGACGGATAGCTTCGGAAAGTTGACCACCTTCTTCATAACCGATGTATCCGGGAGGCGCACCCACTAACCGAGAAACTGAGTGTTTTTCCATGTACTCGGACATATCCAAACGCACCAAAGCATCATCAGAATCAAAGAGAAATTGAGCTAAGGCGCGGGCAAGTTCGGTTTTACCGACCCCAGTGGGTCCCATGAACAAAAATGAACCAATAGGACGAGATGGATCTTTCATTCCCGCACGAGCGCGACGAATAGCAGCGGAAACAGCAGCAACAGCTTCTTCTTGTCCAATAACTCTTTCGTGTAAATGGCTTTCTAATTTCAGTAATTTCTGGCGTTCTGACTCTAAAAGGCGGTTAACTGGTATACCTGTCCATTTGGCGACTATTTCCGCAATGTCAGCTTCGGTGACTTGTTCCCGTAGCAGGGTAGAACCTTGGCTTTGAATTTCTAATAACTGCGTTTCTTTAATTTCTCGTTCTCTTTGTACTCCTTCTAATTTGCCATATTTCAATTGAGCAGCTTTGTTTAAATCATAATCTCTTTCAGCTTGTTCAATTTGCACCCTGAGCGCATCTTCTTCTTTTTTTAAAGTGCTGATAGCTTCTAATAATTGCTTTTCTCCTTGCCATTGTTCGTTAAATGTTTGCTGTTTAACGGTTAAAGTGGCGATTTCTTGCTCTATTCTGTCTAAACGTTCCTTTGTTTGTGGTGTAGCTAGTTCTTCACCTGATAAGGACAGTTTTTCCATTTCTAGCTGCATCAAGCGTCTATCAATAGTTTCCAGTTCCGCAGGTTTGGAGGTGATTTCCATTTTTAATTTCGCTGCGGCTTCGTCTACTAAGTCAATAGCTTTATCAGGTAAAAACCGATCTGCAATATAACGGGCTGATAATGTTGCTGCTGCCACTAAAGCGGAATCGGAAATTTTAACGTTATGGTGTACTTCATAACGCTCTTTTAAACCCCGTAAAATTGAGATAGTATTTTCTACGGTGGGTTGATCTACATATACCTGTTGAAAACGACGTTCTAAAGCTGCATCTTTTTCTATAAATTTACGATATTCGTCTAAAGTTGTTGCACCAATACAACGCAATTCACCACGGGCTAACATAGGTTTCAGTAAATTACCCGCATCCATTGATCCTTGTTGGTTAGAACCTGCACCGACAACGGTATGCAGTTCATCAATAAATAGGACTACTTGCCCGTTAGATTCAGTAACTTCCCGGAGGACGTTTTTTAAACGGTCTTCAAATTCACCACGGTATTTTGCCCCAGCGATTAAACTACCAATATCTAAAGATATCAATTGACGGTTTTTTAAAGACTCAGGAACATCACCATTAACCATTCTTTGGGCTAAAGCTTCGGCGATCGCAGTTTTGCCAACGCCAGGTTCACCAATCAAAACCGGGTTATTTTTGCTACGTCTGGATAAAACTTGAATTACACGCCTAATTTCATCATCACGTCCAATAACCGGATCTAATTTTCCTGCCTTTGCTTGTTCTGTTAAATCCCTACCAAAACGTTTTAAAGCTGGTTCATTAAGATCCGCAGATTCTTTTTCTCCTGCTTTTGTAGAAACTCTTTGAGTCACGCGAACATTTTTAACAGCAGTTTCTAACTTAGCAATATCAACATTTAAACCTTTAAATATCCGTCTTCCAATGCGTTCATCTTCCGCAAAAGCTAATAAAACATGACCTTCCGAGATTTCCCCTTCCTTCATTCTCCCACGAATTTCTTCGGCTCGATCTAGAAGTAAATCTAAATTTCTTCCCAGATACAACTGATCACTTTTAGCTACTTTGGGCTGACGTTTAGTATAACCTTCTAATTGCTCCTGTAACCGAATCGGATCAATTTCCGCACGGGCTAAAATACCTGAAGTTACACTGCTAGATTCTTCTAAAAGGGCAAGAATTAAATGTTCTACTTCTAATTGTTGTTGTTGATAAGCGCGGACAATATCTTGAGATTTAATAACAGCATCCCAAGCTGTATCAGTAAATTTATTTGGATCTGTAGGCTGCATTTTTAAGATTTTAGATGTTTAGATTTTTAAGATTGACGATTTTAGGTTATAAATTGGTGATTGGCAAATAATCACAAGTTTATACAGACGATGGTGATGGTGGGACCAAGCCCACCCTACTCTAAGATAAGATACTTTAGACGAGAATTACTGACTAACCAACTGGGCTGGGGATTTTTCTGTTTCTGTTGTACCGTGAGTAGCCAGTTGAATCAATTCAACTTTATAACCATCGGGATCTTCGACAAAAGCGATCACTGTTGAACCGTGTTTCATAGGACCAGGTTCGCGGACTACCTTACCTCCACGGTTTCTAATTTCCTCACAGGTGGAGTAAATGTCATCTACTCCCAGGGCGATATGACCATAGGCGTTACCCAAATCATACTTTTCCACGCCCCAGTTATAGGTTAATTCTATCACAGTGTGGTCGCTTTCATCCCCATAACCTACAAAAGCCAGGGTAAATTCTCCACCTGGGTAATCTTTACGTCGCAGTAATTTCATGCCCAGGATATCGCAGTAAAATTGCAAGGATTTTTCTAGGTTGCCTACCCGCAACATTGTGTGTAATAACCGCATATTCACCATTTTGATTAACTATTATATTTTATATCTCATCCTTAGAGGATGTCTGACTTTTTCAAAAAACTGGGGATATTATTGTTACTTATTAAGTAAATTTTGTCAGTGCTTATGATATAATTTATTTTAATTTAGATGGAGGAAATCATCATGCTTTCATCACCTTTGATATTACATTTTCCCTCGTCAATGCCAATGACAGATGAACAATTTTTTGATTTCTGTCAGGAAAACCGTGATTTACGCATTGAGAGAAATAAATATGGAGAAATATCAATTATGCCACCAACAGGTTCAGAAACAGGGAATCGTAATTTTAATTTGTCTGGACAGTTATATGTCTGGTCTGAAAAAGATGGTACAGGAATTTGTTTTGATTCAAGTACAGGATTTAAACTTTCTACAGGTGCGGAACGTTCTCCTGATGCTGCTTGGATAAAATTAGAAAGATGGAATAAATTAACACCTGAACAACAGATAAAATTTGCTCCGATTTGTCCTGATGTGGTGATTGAGTTAATGTCCCCTTCTGATAATTTGCAACCTTTAAAAGATAAGATGTGGGAATATATGCAAGAACCAGGAATACAGTTAGGATTATTAATTGATAGAAAAAATCGGCACGTTTATATTTATCTTCCTGGGGAAGATGTAGAATGTTTAGAAAATCCTGATGTGGTGAGTTGTGAACCTGTTTTACCAGGGTTTGTTTTAAAGATGGGGAAAATTTGGTAGGTATAGATTTTTGTGAGGTTGTGCTAAAATTAATTTCACTTCAGATAGAGTAACTTATTATGCTTTCATCACCTTTAATATTACATTTTCCCTCATCAATGCCCATGACAGACGATCAATTTTTTGATTTCTGTCAAGAAAACCGTGATTTACGCATTGAGAGAAATAAATATGGAGAAATATCAATTATGCCACCAACAGGTTCAGAAGGCGGAAATCGAGAAGGTAGAATCATCCAACAAGTAATGAACTGGACAGATGAAGATGGTACAGGAATAGCATTTTCATCTAGTGCAGGTTTTAAACTTTCTACAGGTGCAGAACGTTCTCCTGATGCTGCTTGGATAAAATTAGAAAGATGGAATAAATTAACACCTGAACAACAGATAAAATTTGCTCCGATTTGTCCTGATTTTGTGATTGAATTAAGGTCACCTTCAGATAATTTACAACCTTTAAAAGATAAGATGTGGGAATATATGCAAGAACCAGGAATACAATTAGGATTATTAATTGATAGAAAAAATCGGCACGTTTATATTTATAGTCCTGGGGAAGATGTAGAATGTTTAGAAAATCCTGATGTTGTGAGTTGTGAACCTGTTTTACCGGGGTTTGTTTTAAAGATGGGGAAAATTTGGTAGGTATAAATAGGAAGATGCACGTTATTAGTTTTAGAATATTGAGGGAATATATAGAAAATCATGCAGATTCTCAGGAAGCACTAAACAACTGGTATAAGATTGCTAGTAAAGCTAAATGGTCAAACTTAATTGAAGTACAACAGGTTTTTCCAAAAGCTGAAGCTGTTGGTAACTTCACAGTTTTCAATATTAAAGGGAATAAATACCGATTGATTGTTAGCATAGATTATGAAGGACAATTAATTTATATTAAATATATTCTCACTCACCCAGAATACGATAAGGATAATTGGAAAAATGACCCTTACTTTTAATCCAGAAAAATACAAAGAATTATTAAACGCATATCTCCCCAGAATTATTAAAAATGAGGCAGAAAATGAACAAGCTTTAGCTATTGTAGAAGATTTAATGCACCGAGAACGCAGTCCTGAAGAAAATGAACTTTATCAATTGTTAATAACGTTAATAGAAAAGTTTGAACAAGAATATTATCAACCTGTTCAACAAAATAATCCTCTATCTCTGTTGTTGTTTCTTTTGGAGGAGTCTGGGAAAACTAAAGCTGATTTACAAGATTTTTTAGGTTTAGAAGGTGTGGTTGATGATATTTTGAATGGTAAGCAGACAATAAGTTTAGAAGTAGCTGAAAAGCTGGGAGATTTTTTTCATGTAGAAGCAGGTTTATTTCATGATTAGCTGGTATCTTAATCTTGTAAATTCTCTAAATCAGCTAAATCTTGTAATCTCCCTGATGCTTGTTTATTTAATTTCAAATTTTCTAAATCAATAAAATTAACAAAAATATTATCAATTTTTATCTCTATTCTGGCCTGATAACAGGTTGTAAAGTCTATTCCATCTGGTGTAGTAATTAAATCAATGCGATTAGGAGGATAACCTAATTGAATAATTTGATCAGCGCATTGGAAATCTTCAGCAGTTAAACCCAAACTACCAAAACCAAATTCCACTAATGCCTTCATCAGGTTTTCAGCATTTTCCTGACTCATTTCGATCCAAATATCAATATCTTTGGTATAGCGAGGGTGTCCATGAATGGCTACTGCATAACCACCAATTACTAAATACTTTACTTGATTATCGTTTAATAATTGTATAAACTATTTGAAATCTTGGTTCAACATTGTACTGGTATTGGTGATATTCCTGACGAATTTGTTCTAGTGCTTCTAAACGTTTTTGATATGATTGCTTCTGCCAATAATAAAAATCGCTTTTCTGTTGTTTTTGATTAATTTTAGTAACAACTTTTTCCATTATTCATTTCAATAAGGTGCTATCCATAAAATTATAACTCATGAGTAGCATCTTGCAAACCCCTGTATTTTATAAATCAATATTTCCGCTTTTCGCTTTTTCCACTTTCTCAACTTGCTTAGGTACTTCTATTGTGTAAATTTAGGTACAGTTTATCCTGCTATTATTTTAATCTCTTCTGGTGTTAATTCATAAAGTTGATAAACCATTTGATCAATTTCTGCTTCTAATGCGCTTGTATCTGCATTTGGATCTGCTTTTTTAGCTGTGAGAATTTGATCAACTAATTGTGTCAGAATGTCTTGATCAAGATTAGAAATTTGAGGAATAGGGATTTGTTCAAAGTATTGAGGTTTTACTTCAAGATAACCTCCACTTCTGACAACACAAATATTTCTCAAAAAATACCAAATTAGCCGAGAATTAAGGATACCAAGTAAATATTTTTCCTTGACACTTATTGGTAAAAATACTGCTGGTGCATTGAGATAAGTACCTGATTCATCAAAACAAAATTTATTTGATTTTTGCAGATTAGGAAATATAATTTTAGGTTGGGTAAACAAATCATAGTAAGCACAGTTTCTTAATTCCCACCAATATTGACCTTTGTCATATCTTTTTTTAGCTTTTTTCTGAAAATTTAATAGATGCTTAAAAATACTTGAGTATTGTTTTTTCATCCTTTCTAAAGCGTCATCTTCTGTTAGCTTACCAAAATTTAATTGTGTAGATTTACTGGCAAATATTATCATCCATTTATCAGCAGATGGAGTAACCCATTTTTTAATGTCTTTACCATCAAAAACAGGTTTTAATTCTGGATCATTAGACATTTTTTTATTAATGATAAAAGCCTCATTTAAACCAGTTAATATACCACGATAACATTTACCAAATATATCTATAATTCGATTATTTTTATTGAGTTTATTTAATAATTCTTGCTCACCATCATTTCTAAAATGCCATACCTCACCTAATAATGATTGATGAGAAATTCGACTAAAATGTTCGGGGTTAAAAAGATTTACCCTGTCATCATATAGAGTTTTATTAACTTTAATAAAATCAAAACTTTCATGAACATTATAAGATTTGGAAGCAAGAAAAATAATTGTATAAGTAGTAGCTTCATCAAATACAACTACGGAAGTAAAATCTAAATACTTTTCAATGGTAAAATTTTTGATCACAAAATCTCTTAGTATCTTACCAGCAGTTGTTTTATCATAAGTATTGTTAATAAAACAGAATTTACCTTGATTGGCTAAAATTGAATGTGAAACCTCATAAAAATAATAAAATATATCTCCAGCAGTAGCAAAGGTAGTAAATTTATTTTTTAGATAGATTTTTAAATATCCTAATTCTTCTGATCTAATATAAGGAGGATTACCAATTACTACATCAAAACCAATAAAATCACCATCATTATTTAATACTTCAGGAAACTCAAAACGCCATTCAAAAGCATAAGTGTAAATTTTGCCATTTTCTATTTCTTCAATCTCAACCCGTAACTTATCAATTTCATTATTTAACTGACTAATTCTTTGAACCCGCAGTTTTTTCTCATCTTCACTTTCTTCTAGTAATAAGGTTTGATTTTCCAGATTGTAAACTTCCCCCTCTAATTGTCTTAATTTAGTTTTATTATGATCACTTAATCCCAAAGTTGTTTTCAAATTACTTTTAATATCGTTAATCAATTTGTTCATTGCTCTTTTTTGTTCTCTATTTTCAGCGTTGCGGTAAGTTTGTACAGCATTTCTATAAATTTCAATACTGTAATTACTTTTATTTAAAGCAACTCGCAAATCAGCATCTAACGCAAAACGACTAATTAAAGAATTACCACATTTGATGTTAATATCAATATTCGGTAAAGTTTCCAGTTCAGTATAATTACTTGCGGTTTTATAATAAGCATTTTTCAAAAGTTCAATCCATAACCGCAACCGACATATTTTCACAGAATTGGGGTTAATATCCACACCAAATAAACAATTTTCAATAATCGTCTGTTTTTCATGAAATAGAGTTTCTTGTACTCGCTGACTTTCCTTATTTTTGGGATTATATTCAAATAATAAACCATCTTCATCGGTAATAATTAATTCATCGTTAACAACTTCTATCTGATATTCCTTTAATCTTTTACCTTCCCTATCAAGTAAAATTTTTAGTTCGCTTTTGATTGCAATAATTTCATTCAAAGCTGAAACTAAAAAATGTCCTGAACCCACAGCAGGATCACATATTTTTAAACTGTTAATAATATCATTAGCTGCTTTTTTATCCTCTATTTTATCATATAAATCATCAATAGTTTCACAATTCCAACCTTTAATATCATTAAACTTTTGGATAACCGCTTTTCTAATGGTTTCTCGACACATATACATAGTAATAAAACCAGGAGTAAAGAAAGAACCATCTTTATAACCGTTAATTTTCTCAAAGATTAAACCCAGTACAGCAGCATTAATTAATCTTTTATTCTCTTCCTGAATTTCTTCCCCGGTTTCACTACTAAAATCATAAGCATTGAGAAATTCAAATAGATATTCTAAAGTATTAATTTCACCGGTGCGTTTTTTTCCATTACTATCTTTTAAAATGGTAGAAGAGAAAATTTGTAAGTTCTCATTTCTGAGATTATTGATAAAAATAGTTACTTGTTCAATATCCGTCGGTTCAAATAGAGAACTATTCAAATAAGGAACATGAGAAAAGCTTTTTTGTACGGTTTGATTTCTTTCGTGGTGTTTACGAGCTAATACGCTGAAGAAAAGACTATTCAGATCATCATAATTTCTGACTTTCTGTAAGTTCAAAAATCCAAAGGATAAATCATTTTTATGATATTTAATTAATTGAGCTTCTAATAATTTCAAAAATAGGATTCTATTAATCCAAGTAATTGCTAATTCTAAACCCAGATTGAAAAGTTGTTCTTGGTAAGTTTCTCCAAATTGCTCTGGTTTCTCTAACCGAGAAATTTTATCTAAACTATCGAGTTGAATAATGGCATTTTCTATTAATGAACCAACGTTTCTTTCAGGTTCTTTTTTCCGTTGAATCAGTTTTTTACTACCTTCTTTAATTTCTATCAAACCGATAATATGTAATAGTTCGCTATAAAATCCTTTGTCTAGGGTATTGCTATCATTTGCAAAAGGTAATTTTAATAAGTTCATTTTTTCACACCTTGATATTGATTAAATTTAGTTTAACCAAAGCTAAATTATTCAGTAATATTTACAGATAAATTTAGCTTGTTTTTTTACAAATCTTATAATTTGTTCGGACACCATTTAATTTTAGTCTTAAATTGTCAGAATCAGATATTGCGTAGGTTGGGTTGACGTTAGGAAATCCAACATTGTTAAACATCTGTTGGGTTGTTGCTTAACCCAACCTACAAAAATTAATTAATATCAGAAGTTGGGGATATGGATAAGGTGATATTATCTAGAACTTTCGATAATTTTAATTTCCTCTGCTGTTAACTTATAAAGTTGATAAACCATTTGATCAATTTCTGCTTCTAATGCGCTTGTATCTGCATTCGGATCTGCTTTTTTAGCTATGAGAATTTGATCAACAAGTAAAGTAATAACTTCACCTTGTTTTTGATTAAATTTAGGAATGGGTATTTGTCCAAAGTATTTCCAAATTAATTGAAATCCATTTTGAATAGCAGTACAGTATTTTGAAATTAGCCACCAACCCATTTTAGAATTAAGTATAGCTAATAAAACTTTATCTGCTTTGGAAATAATCCACATAGAATTATTACAGTAAAGTCCTTGTTCATCATAAATAAAACATGGCTTTACCTGAAATGTTTGATACATTATTTTAGGCTTTTCAAATTCTTGATAATAATTTGAAGCCCATCTTTGCATAGCATACCACTCATATCTTATTCCGGTTTCTGTTGAGTTTCTGCGTTCCAGCTTTTCTTTATACTTTAATAAGTGATTATAAATAGCAGGATAATCTTCTTTAAAGACTAACTCAGCTTCAATAGATGCTCCTTTGATATTTGAATTTATATGTAAAGGAAAATGCCAAGGGATAAATAAAATGTAGTTTTCAATATTTGGGGTTAAATATTTCTCGATATTCCGACCTTGTAATATTGGCTTAATAATTTCTTTATTTCGAGAATTTTGACTTATTAACTCAATTCTTTTATTATTATCAATTAAAAATGCTTCAGTTAGACCTGTTACAATTCCACGAAATGCTTCACCATTAATATATTCAGCTAGTGAAACACATTTATTATTAATTATTGATAGTAGTTTTTGATCAACATCAGAAGAAATTACCCAAGTTTCATCATTTAAATTGTCAACATTTATTTTCTTAGAAATATTTTCTATATATTCTGCAAATTGATTACCATAATTAAGCGTTTTCACAGTAGCAGAAATAAAATTATCATGTTTATTCTGTTTTGAAGCATTCAAGATACAAGGATAAGTAGTAGCTTCTTCAAATACTTGAACATCACCAAAATCAATAATTTTTTGTAATTGATTTTCTAAAAGGTAGTTCCTCAAAGATTTTCCATAACCTGCTTGCATCCATTTATTAGGCATAATATAACAAAATTGACCTTTAGCTTTGAGAATGTTAAATGCTTTCTCAACAAAAAATACATATAAATCAGCAGTTCCAGAATAGGTAATAAAGTTAGTCTGCAAATAAGGTTTTTGATTTTTGATTTCTTCCTGTCTGATATATGGAGGATTACCAATAACGACATCAAAACCAACAAAAACACCATCATTATTCAAAACTTCAGGAAATTCAAACCTCCACTCAAAAGCATTATCATAAATCTTCCCACTTTCTATATCTTCAATCTCAACTCGTAACTTATCAATCTCATTATTTAACTTAGCAATCTTTTTCTCCCGTGCTTTTTTCTCAGCTTTAGTTTCCTCAAACAAAGAAGTTTGATTTTCTAAATTCTCAACTTCACCCTGTAACCTTCTTAACTTAGTTTTATTAGGATCACTTAATCCCAATGTTGTCTTTAAATTACCTTTAATATCATTAATTAACCTTGTCATTTCCCGCTTTTGTTCTCGATTTTCAGCGTTGCGGTAAGTTTGTACAGCATTTCTATAAATTTCAATACTGTAATTACTTTTATTTAAAGCAACTCGCAAATCAGCATCTAACGCAAAACGACTAATTAAAGAATTACCACATTTGATGTTAATATCAATATTCGGTAAAGTTTCCAGTTCAGTATAATTACTTGCGGTTTTATAATAAGCATTTTTCAAAAGTTCAATCCATAACCGCAACCGACATATTTTCACAGAATTGGGGTTAATATCCACACCAAATAAACAATTTTCAATAATCGTCTGTTTTTCATGAAATAGAGTTTCTTGTACTCGCTGACTTTCCTTATTTTTGGGATTATATTCAAATAATAAACCATCTTCATCGGTAATAATTAATTCATCGTTAACAACTTCTATCTGATATTCCTTTAATCTTTTACCTTCCCTATCAAGTAAAATTTTTAGTTCGCTTTTGATTGCAATAATTTCATTCAAAGCTGAAACTAAAAAATGTCCTGAACCCACAGCAGGATCACATATTTTTAAACTGTTAATAATATCATTAGCTGCTTTTTTATCCTCTATTTTATCATATAAATCATCAATAGTTTCACAATTCCAACCTTTAATATCATTAAACTTTTGGATAACCGCTTTTCTAATGGTTTCTCGACACATATACATAGTAATAAAACCAGGAGTAAAGAAAGAACCATCTTTATAACCGTTAATTTTCTCAAAGATTAAACCCAGTACAGCAGCATTAATTAATCTTTTATTCTCTTCCTGAATTTCTTCCCCGGTTTCACTACTAAAATCATAAGCATTGAGAAATTCAAATAGATATTCTAAAGCATTAATTTCACCAGTGCGTTTTTTACCGTTATTATCTTTTAAGATAGTACCTGTAAAAATCGGTAATTTCTCATTTCCTAAATTGCTAATTACAATAGTATCTTGTTCAAGGTCTGTAAGTTCAAACAAAGAACTGTTTAAATAAGGAACATGAGCAAATATTGTTTGTAATTTCTGGCTTCTTTCCTGTGGTTTACGTGCTAAAACGCTAAAAAATAGACTATTGAGATCATCATAATTCTTAACTTTTTGTAAATTCAAAAATCCAAAGGATAAATCATTTTTATGATATTTAATTAATTGCGCTTCTAATAATTTCAAAAATAGGATTCTATTAATCCAAGTAATTGCTAATTCTAAACCAAGATTGAAAAGTTGTTCTTGGTAAGTTTCTCCAAATTGTTCTGGTTTCTCTAACCGAGAAATTTTATCTAAACTATCGAGTTGAATAATGGCATTTTCTATTAATGAACCAACGTTTCTTTCAGGTTCTTTTTTCCTTTGAATCAGTTTTTTACTACCTTCTTTAGTTTCTACCAAACCGATAATATGTAATAATTCACTGTAAAAACCTTTATCAAGAGTATTACTATCATTAGTAAAAGGTAATTTTAATAAATGTTCTGGAGAAAATAGCTTAAACAGGGAAATTAACTTATGTTCATCTGGATGTTCACCAGGGTTTAAATATTGCTGATACTCTCGAATATCTAAATGTGTAAAGGTGATTTTATCGGCAATTTCATCAATGGTAGGTTTAGCAATTTCTTTATAAAAGAAGTCGGTTTTTTTATTGCTTAATCTTCCAGCTTCAAAATCTGTAAACTGCTGAACCAGGGTTTTATTTTCTATAAATGCTTTCTCAAATATATTAGCATCAAAAATGAACCATTCATAAATATTAGTCGCTATTAAATATTTGATTTCTAAATTTTTAGCTGTCAAACGTTCCCGCAGAAAATATAAAACTAATTCTTGAAATGCTTTGGTGTTTAAATTATCAACTTTGAGCATTTCGCTTTTATTTGTTGGTTTCTTAAATTCTAAAATTACACCAACAGTAGTTTTAGCGTCTTTACCATTATGAATCACTAAATCATTTCTTCCTTTGGTGTTTATAAAATGATTGGTGCTGTAATATGTGTTTTTTAAAAAATCACCAATCAGATTTTTATGAAACTCTTCTGATTCGGATTCGTTGATTTTATCAATTAAATTTTGTAGGTTCTTTTTGAAGTTCTCAATGTCATTTCTGTTGGGTTTAACTTTGAGAAAGGCTTTATTTAATGATTCTCTTGGTTGGATTTTATGAAAATTCATATTGTTCATTTTATGTAACGGTTTAACTATCAATTATTACTTGTTTTGTGATACTATACCATAAATAATTACAAATAGTATGTAACAAAAAATAAATTTATATAAACTTATTTTCCCTTATGTTTTCTAGCTCCTTATTTGTCGTAAGGACAATTTTTAACGCCTAACTACTTATAGCGATTTATAGCGATCGCCTTTCCAACTCTAGCCACATTGACTTCATCAGTGCGATACTTTCGGTAAGCTTCGCTAAGGCTTTTCTCATTCATAAATATTCAATCCTTCCAAACATCTCTTCAGGTGATAGCAACTCCCAAATTAATACTAAACCCTGAATAATTTGCCCAATAGATTTAGTCTGTTGAGAACAATAAACAATTCCCAAATGATTGGTATTGACTTGATGTAATCTCAAAAAATCAGTATCCTGAGTAAATATAACTCTTCCTTGAGATACCGAAAATTCTAATTGCACCTCATCAGATACAGAAATAAGTCCTTGTTCTGGAGTCGTGGTTACATAAATTCCCCGTTTGCGAAGTCCAGCAGCAATGGCATTACTGACATTTTCATCTAAATGAAATTTAATTTCTCTAATCATGACCTTTTTGAAGTTTCTGCTGAACTAAAGAAGGCGTTTGAGCTTTCATCTCCCTAGCAAATACTTCGTCATCTTCTATATCTTTTCTAATCTCTTCCAGATGGTCATAATAATAAGCCAATGCTGCATGAACATCAGCTAAAGTAATACTAGGATAATGATAGACAATTTCATCTGGTGACATTCCCATGCGTTCATACCAAATGACGATATTTTGTACTTTAATTCGATGTCCGGCAATGCGAGGTTTGCCACCACATATACCCGGCGTTATTTCAATATGATTAGTAATTACTGCTGTCATAAATTATCTGGTTATTTTTTAATATATTATATCTAAAAATAGCCATATAGCAGATATAGCGATCGCCCTTTCCACTCGATCCATTTTTCTATCAAAATAGCGATCGCTTCATCTTCCTAACGCAACTCACTTACCATATTCAATCTTTTTTGTCAATCCCCCTGATTCCTAACCTGCTAATAACAGCATCAAAATAGTTGAATCTCATGTCAGGAATTTTTGATAAATCCCTGGCTTTTTTGCAGGTTCTTATTTTTGTGTGTTCTGAAACTCTTACCAGTGAGGGTTTTCAATCTGCTGCTTAAAACCCTGTTTTGAAAATAGGTACAATAAGGCAAATTACAAATTCTCTTAAATCCTACCAGATGCCTGAAAATATTGCAATACCGTTGATAAATAAAAATAATTCTCAATTAAATATTAAGAAAATATAAAGGAAGAATTTTGAATAGTTATGTATTTTCAATCATTAAACTGTTAAAAAATAAGATTATATTATTGATTCCCGAAATAGAGAGTTAGCATCATTAACACTTGTGTAATTTGACAACAATCTGCAATCTTGTTATTGTAAAAGTTTTTATGTATTTAAACAACACCCTAAATTAAATTCTTTCTTCCTTTGCGTCTACCCTGCGGGATCTCCTGAGGGAGATTGCGCGAAACATTCCTCAAAGAATACTTACACAAAAGCAACCTTACACATCAACCTCCCGCATCAATGGAAAACTTCTTTAATCTCAGCCTATTTTTCCCCAGAAACGCATAAACTAACGGTTGGTTTAGCACTAAACTGAAAAGGTAAGCTAAAGTTGATATTTTTGATTTAGTAATGCCACAGTACGATTTATTTCATAATCAAGTTAAAAATGCCCTCACTAAAGATGGATGGACAATTACTGATGATCCATTTATATTAGAATATAAAGGTTTGCGTTTATACGCTGATTTGGGAGCAGAAAAGTTATTTGCAGCCCAAAAGATGCAGCAAAAGATAGTAATTGAAATCAAGGTTTTTAACAGTCCTTCTTTAATTTCAGAATTAGAAAAAACTCTAGGACAATACAATATTTATGTTAGTTTAATAAAAAGGATTAATCCAGAACATAAATTATATTTAGCAATTCCTGAAGCTGCTTATCAAGACTTTTTTCTCAAACCAGCTATTCAAGATATTTTAAGTGATCAACAGCAGATTAATTACATTATTTTTGATCCAATTCTGGAGGTAATTGTACAATGGATAAGTTAGAAAAATACAGAAAAATTATAATTAGTGTTGTCGGAAATCACGCTAAGTATAAACCTAGTCATGGTCAAATTGAGGCTTTGTGTATTTGTGATCAAGAATCTGATAATTATTTGTTAATGGATACAGGTTGGGATAAAACAGGTAGGGTTCATGCAGTGGTGTTTCATTTGCGAATTATTGATGGTAAAATCTGCATTGAATGGGATGGTACAGAAAGGGGAATAACTGGGGAATTATGGGAGTTAGGAGTAGAAAAGGATGATATTATTTTAGGGTTTATTCGTCCTGAATATCGGCAGTTTACAGATTTTTCTGTGGCTTAAAACACAGCACTTACTAGGGTGCGTCAGATGTCAAAAATCTGTTTATCTGCAAATTTCACGGTTTATCTGCAAATGCCATACCGCAATTGGGACAATGAATATCAAAGCTACTCCAAACAAGTCATAGGCTATTCTATGGTAATTGCGTTTTTATGCTTACTAGCAACTAAGATTTGCTGTAACATTAACTTGACTATGGATATTGTCAGCGTTCAAGCATTGTTGCTGAAAGTATTTATACTATTTTTTACATTCATATAATATACAACTGTCTGTCTTCTTGGGCAACTATACGGTTAAAGGCTTAAAAAAAATTAATCTTTCCTTTGAGTTGACTCAAACTCGGAAATCTTCTTTAATCTCACCCAATTTTCCGTTAAAAACGCATAAACTAACGATTGGTTTAGGACTAAACTGGAAAGTCTTAACTATCAAACATAAGGAGAAAGCAGGAATGACCAAATATCTAGACACCGCCATTGAAGCCATTGTAGCCCGCGAAATCCTCGACTCACGGGGTAGACCTACCCTAGAAGCAGAAGTACATTTAGCTGGTGGTGCAGTCGGACTAGCACAAGTTCCTAGCGGTGCTTCCACAGGCACATTTGAAGCACATGAACTGCGAGATGGCGATAAAAGCCGTTATGGTGGTAAAGGAGTCCTCACGGCGGTAAAAAATGCCAATGAGATATTAGCGCCCAAATTATTAGGGTTGGATGTTCTCAACCAAGAGTTGTTAGACCGGACTATGATTGCTACAGATGGTTCACCTAACAAAGCTAATTTAGGCGCGAATGCGATTTTAGGAATTTCTTTAGCAGCAGCTAAAGCAGGTGCAGCAGCGTTAGATATTCCCCTTTATCGTTATTTGGGTGGACCTTTAGCAAACTTGCTGCCTGTACCTTTGATGAACGTGATCAACGGGGGAGCGCACGCTGCCAATAATGTAGACTTTCAAGAGTTTATGATTGTTCCTATCGGTGCGCCTTCTTTTAAAGAAGCTTTGCGTTGGGGTGCGGAAGTTTTTGCCACTCTCAGCAAAGTTTTGGATGATAAAGGTTTGCTAACTGGTGTGGGTGATGAAGGTGGTTTTGCACCTAACTTAGAATCTAACCAAGTGGCTTTAGAATTGCTGGTAGCAGCCATTGAAAAAGCTGGTTACAAACCTGGGGAACAGGTAGCTTTAGCTTTAGATGTGGCTGCTAGTGAGTTTTACAAAGATGGGCAATATGTTTATGATGGTAAACCCCATAGCCCCGTTGAGTTTATTGATTATTTAGGGCAGTTGGTGGATCAATATCCTATTGTTTCCATTGAAGATGGTTTACATGAGGAAGATTGGCAAAACTGGCAATTACTAACTCAGAAAGTCGGTTCTAAGGTGCAGTTAGTTGGTGATGATTTGTTTGTTACCAACGCCACCCGCTTACAAAAAGGCATCGAACAAAAAGCCGGTAACTCGATTTTGATTAAGTTAAATCAAATCGGTTCTCTCACTGAAACTTTGGAAACCATTGATTTAGCTACACGCAACGGTTTCCGTTCAGTTATTAGCCATCGTTCCGGTGAAACCGAAGATACAACCATTGCAGATTTAGCAGTAGCAACTCGCGCTGGACAAATTAAAACCGGTTCTCTCTGTCGTAGTGAACGGGTGGCTAAATACAATCGCTTGCTCAGAATTGAAGATGAATTAGGCGATCGCGCTATCTATGCAGGTAAAGTTGGTTTAGGACCAAAGTAATTGATAATTGACAATTGATAATTGTCAATTGTCAATTGTTATGGATAAAACCCAACTTTGGGTAAACCCAAGGTTTCATCCCAACCCATCATAATGTTCATACATTGTATGGCTTGTCCTGCTTGACCTTTAATCAAGTTGTCAATGGCTGACATGACGATCACTCGCCGGGTTCGGGGGTCAACTTCTATACCTATATAACAGGAGTTACTTCCACAAGCCCATTTGGTTTGGGGATATGTGCCGCTATTACAGATTTTCACCCAAGGGGAATTACGGTAAAATGCGGTGTAAATTGTAATTAAATCATCACGCACTAAACCCGGATCTCGCAAGGTGGCGTAAACGGTGGCTAATATTCCCCTCACCATTGGGATTAAATGAGGTGTAAATTGTACTGTAACTTCGTGTCCGGCTAAATCACTGCAAATTTGCTCAATTTCTGGAGTGTGCCGGTGACGGGCGACGTTATACGCAGCTAGGGAGTTATCAGCTTCCGCTAACAAAAGATTGATTTTACCTTGTCTTCCTCCTCCAGATGTCCCAGATTTAGCATCAATGATCGCTGTTTCTGGTATAATTAAACCTTGTTTCAGCAGTGGGGCAAGGGCGAGTAAACTGGCTGTGGGATAGCAACCAGGACAACCGATGAGATTGGTTTCGGCAATGCGATCGCGGTACAATTCTGGTAAACCATAAACTGCTGTTTTGGCAATAGTGCGATCGCTTCTTTCTGTTCCATACCAAGTTGTATAAGTTTTTAACTCACTGAAACGATAGTCGGCACTCAAATCTAATACTTTACAGCCTTTTTCTATCAGTTTGGGTGCAATGTCACAGGCTAAACCGTTGGGTAAAGATAGAAATACTACTTCACATCTACTAGCAATCAGTTCTGGATCTACCGCTTCAATGTTGAGTTGAACTACACTCCCCAAATGGGGATAAAGATCCGCAAATGTTTTCCCGGCGCTGCTTTCGCCACCTAAATATACTACTTCTACTTCTGGATGATCCATCAGGAGTCTGACAAGTTGCACTCCGCCATAACCTGACGCGCCAACAATGCCAACTGGTACGCGTCTTAAATTACCCATGTTATGAAATCCTTATCCGCTTTTGGTTAATCTAATATTAGCTATCATCAATCAGGTTGTTAGCCAATTGGTGATAACTGAATTATTATTGAACTTTCGCTGCATTGTATAGCAAATATCGTATTTTGGAGAAGGCAGGAGGCAGGGGGCAGGAGGTAAAACACCCTTGCTGCTTGATAGCATAGCGTGGTGTAAGCAATTTTTTGTGTATTTTCTCGCTTTCTAGTTTAACTCAATTGTTGTGATCACTTAATCTAGAAAAATATTTACAACTGCACTTAGATAGAATTATTATTTTAACTGACAAGCTATTACCTGTATTTTTTTAGAGTGTACTTTTTATAGCAAATAAATGTACAAAACCTTTAACGAAAACCCAACGCATCCAAAACGTGCCTTACAAATATGGCAAATTTTGATCAGCAAAGCAGTGAACCGCCAAACTTTAACCTATAAAATGTTAGCTGAAATTCTTGGTTTTCAAGGTTCAGGGACTTTAGCTCCCATATTGGGACACATCATGTATTATTGTCAGCAAAATAAACTTCCACCCTTAACAGTTATAGTAGTTAATCAAACAACTGGACTGCCAGGAAATGGTTTGATTACTACAAATAATATTCATGCTGAACGTGAAGATGTTTTTAACTTTGACTGGTTCGCTATTTACCCGCCTTCTCCTAATGAATTGGAAACCGCTTATAAATCTGGGAATTGTCAAATATGACTACTTATAAACAAATCCAGGATTACATTAAAAATAAACATCAGGTAACAGTAAAAACCTGTTGGATTGCTCATGCAAAAGAACAGTTAGGACTTCCACTTAAACCATCTAAACGTAGTTCTGAAGGAAAACCAAGAGTTTATCAATGTCCTGAAAATAAATTGTCATTAATTAAAGAAGCTTTTGAATATTTCCATGATTTATAAATTTTAAATCAAAAAAATCAAAAAAATCAAAAAAATCAAAAAATATGAAGAATGAAATTGTCATTGTCCGCACAGGTATTCCTCCCCAACAACTAGATAAATATGTTGATGATGAAACAAAACTGCATGAAGCACCGGAAGGTTTACGCACATTAGCAATTTTAGGAAAAACATTTTACTGGACATTGAACTTAGAGCGAGTTCAATCTTGTGCTGAGGTACATATCTATAACTGGGAAGGAAATCAACGGATTGTTGCCCCGATTTTACCAGAACAATGTTACTCTATTGATATGTTTGGAAAATCTAGAACCATCATTGCTTTTGATACTAAAGCTGTTCGTTTTGAAAATGTTGATCCTCCTCGGAAATTTGGGCGAAGTTCCGCATTTTATGAATAGCGATAGATAAAAAAGCAGAAGCATCTAACACAGATTTATTCACTTAAATACTCCTGTCTGCGTTCCTGAATAAGTTCATCTACCAAACTTCTATCAGGTGATTTATCTTTTAATAAACCTCTTAATTTTTTAACTTGTTGTTTGAGACTGACTAATTGCAGTGTTCCATTATCTTCAAGAGTTAAAATATACCCATCAACATCCATCGGTTTTCCACCCAAAACATAATTCTACAGGAGAACTCAAATCATGCAACTAGAAGACTACTTTAACTTTCTTAGTCCAGAGGATATTCGTTTAAAAGGCTCTCGCATTGGTATAGAAACCATTTTATATGAATATATTTATCGTGCCAGGACACTGGAAGAAATTAGCCAAATGTTTCCGAGTCTGACCATAGAACAAGTCTATGCGACTATTTTGTATTATCATCACGAAAAAGAAAAAGTTAGTCAGTATATAGCCGACTGGCTAGAGTGGAGTCATAAAATGCGAGAGGAACAGCGTAAAAACCCCCATCCTGTAGTACAAAAATTAATGGAAATTAAAGCAGTATAAAAAGCCCAAGCATTACATGACAATACAATATCTCAACTCCTGACTCCTGACTCCTGACTCCTGATCGCTCTAGTTTCGATAAACAGGCTACAATCTAAAATAAGAAATTGTTAAAAAAATTTACGTTGGTAGCTAGAATTTCCTGTGTCACAGTCCAATAATAACCAAACCTTTAAATTTGATTCTATTGATGCCGCTTTAGCTGACCTTAAAGCCGGTCGTTCTATTGTGGTGGTAGATGACGAAAATCGCGAAAATGAAGGTGATCTGATATGTGCTGCCCAGTTTGCCACCCCGGATATGATTAATTTTATGGCGGTGGAAGCTAGGGGTTTGATTTGTTTAGCGATGACAGGCGATCGCCTGGATGAACTTGACCTTCCCCTCATGGTCAGCAACATCACAGATACTAACCAAACCGCTTTTACCGTCAGCATTGATGCAGGTCCCCATTTAGGAGTCAGTACGGGGATCTCTGCTGAAGATCGAGCGCGTACCATTCAGATAACTCTCAACCCTGCTACAAAACCCGAAGATTTGCGCCGTCCTGGGCATATTTTCCCGATTCGGGCTAAAGCTGGGGGTGTGCTGAAGCGTGCAGGACACACAGAAGCGGCAGTTGATTTAGCGCGACTAGCAGGATTATACCCTGCTGGGGTGATTTGTGAAATTCAAAATCCTGATGGTTCAATGGCAAGATTACAACAGCTAGTTGAATATGCCAAAGTCCATAAACTAAAAATTATCAGTATTGCGGATTTAATTAGTTATCGTCTGCAAAATGATCGCCTGATTTATCGAGAAATTGTCACTAAATTACCTACCCAGTTTGGACAATTTAATATTTACGGCTACCGTCACACCTTGGACAATACAGATCATGTGGCAATTGTCAAGGGTGATCCGGCAAATTTCGGTGATGAACCTGTAATGGTGCGGATGCACTCAGAATGTTTGACCGGTGATGCTTTGGGGTCTTTGCGTTGTGATTGCCGAATGCAGTTAAAAGCCGCATTAAAAATGATTGAAAATGCCGGTCAAGGTGTCGTAGTTTACCTACGTCAAGAAGGCCGGGGTATAGGTTTGATCAACAAGCTTAAAGCCTATTCTTTGCAGGATATGGGACTGGATACGGTAGAAGCAAACGAGCGTTTAGGTTTTCCTGCGGATTTGCGAGATTATGGCATGGGGGCGCAAATTCTCATGGATTTGGGTGTTAAAAAAATTCGCCTCATTACTAATAATCCCCGTAAAATTGCGGGTGTGAAAGGCTATGGTTTGGAAGTTGTAGATCGTGTACCTTTGCTGATAGAATCTAATGATTTCAATTCCCGTTATCTAGCTACAAAAGCTAAGAAACTGGGACATATGTTGTTACAAACTTATCTGGTGACAGTAGCATTAGACTGGGAAGATGAACCGGAATCTGTCACCAAACGTTATGAACGTTTAGAGAAAATCAGACATTTAGCAAAAGATAATCATTTATTGTTACAGGAAGAAGCGCGACCTTTAGGAATTGCTTTATTTGATCAACCATCATTAACTGTGCATTTGGGATTTGATCAGCCAAATGTTGCTGATGCTAATTGGTATCAACAAAAAGGACATCCTTACTTGCAAGCGATAGGGCAAATTTTGGATAATTTACTAGATTTACCCTATGTGCAGAAGTTAGAATTTCTGATTTCTGCTGGTAGTGATCCTTTGAGTAATTTACAAGTACAGTTAGATCGGCAGGTTTTTGGGAAAGAAATTAAACCTTCGTCGTTAGGCGATCGCTTGGAGACACAACAGATTTATAGTTTTAGTAAGTAATTCGTTGTATATTGTTGTATCTTCAAAATAGCTCTGGTTTTATCCCCGGAGCTATTTATTTTTATTGATTTATTCTGTATGCTTGAGTCATAAGCTGTTGTGCAGCTAAATCGAATAAACAGCATTACCTTTATTTTTAACTTTGCGCTCCCATTTAATAATAAGACCTCCTTCGTTTAGCAATTTATTTAATAATTCTTCTAACTGTTCTACTGAT
>NZ_BJCE01000069.1:0-23265 GCF_005402885.1 Sphaerospermopsis reniformis | reverse complement strand
CTGGTGAGTGGGGACTGGGGACTGGGGACTGGGGACTGGGGACTGGGGACTGGTGACTGGGGACACTTCGACAAGCTCAGTGCATCGCTGGGGACTGGTGACTGGGAATAAATATGTTTCTTTCTTCTTTATCCTGCCTGCTGCCTGCTGCTTAAAACTCTGGTTGTTGATAGGCTAAATAAACAGCTTCTAAAAAAACATCAGAGGAAATATCAGCAGGTAAAATTATTAAATTTATAATAGATTTTACCTGCTCAGATAATTTTAGTGATAGAGATGACCGAGCTTTTTTAGACATTCCATTGCGGCGTTGTAAATATTCACGAATAATGGCAAAATCATCAGGCAATAATTGAGATAAATCCGAGATTTTTTGCAAACTGATATAAAAAGATTTTGCCTCATCTGAAATAGTAAGATTGGCAGATTTATTAACTTGTTGGGTTTGAATTACTATCGTTCCTGCGACTAAATCACCAAGGCGCTTTTCACTTTTAATAGACATAATTAAAAAAGCGCCAATAAACAAAGTCTCATCAATAGGACGCAGTAAAGCCCGGAGAGAAGCTTGTTGTAAACCCAAAGGTCTGCCATCATCTCGCACCACACGAATTTTTGCAATGCGTTTACCAGGGGTTTGTCCTTGCCAGAGAGTTTCAAAAAAAACAAAATAACCTGTGTAAATAAAGAAAAGAATCAGGAAAGCGATCGCAGTCATCCATAAACCAAAACCAGGACCAAAAATCTCTGAACCAATATCATATAATTGATTAGAAATAAATGCCCAGACTGCGATAAACAGAGCTAAACTTAAAGCCAAAATCTGGTAGTCAATAATTAACGCCCAAGCTCGACTTCCTATACCAGCTAAGGTAAATTCTAACTCAACGCTTTCCGGGGTGCTGAATTTGATTCTGTTGAAAAGGTGCATGATTGGAAATTATTTTTCAATTTTGCTTTAAATTTCTCGGTCACGTAACTCCAAACCTAAACCCTCACGCCGACTTCTTAGGTCATAGTAAATTACAGCTTTGACAGTTTGCAAAAAAGGTAAAATTGCAGCATTACTAGATACAAGTATACCTAGAAATAAAACAATAAATATCAGAGAAAAAACCGGAGAACCATCAGCTAATAGGGTTGTGAAAATTAGCTCAATCACATTTGTAATAATCTGTACTAAAATTTGCAGTGGCAATGTGATTAAAAGGGCTACAAAAGAAATTATAAATATTCTGCCTACATAGCCTTTAGTTAACTCCCAACTGCGTTGAATAGTAGAAATAGCATCAACATTTTCTTCAATAGCTAGGGGTAGATCCACTACATAAAATCTAGTTCCCAACCAGACAATCCCCACAATACCAACAACACTGACTAAAATTGCTATTAACACAAAAATACCAATATTAGACAGATTGCCATTTTGTACTCCCAAAACCGCAGCCATAATACCCAACAACAAACCCCCCGCAACTAGAAAACCGATCATAATACCCACACTGATAAAAAACATTAAGATCAATGTGCCGAAAAACTTCCAAAGACGGGAATTAACGAACCTTTCACCCGCATGAACACTTTCTGGTTGATTCACCAAATCACCAAAGGCCAAACGACCAATCAAAGCTGATAAAGCATAAAACTTTGCCCAGCCATAAATTGGTAACAACACCCAAAGATAAGCCTTCAAAGCCAGTATAAAATATTCTTTGAGGTGAGAACGATATAAACGGACTGCGGCACTAACCACATTACCAATACTTAATGGTTCAGCATTACTGGTATAACCCAAGTTGTCAGACATAGTAGTAAATGTTCCTGAAAATTACAGTTGGCAATTTTGAGTCCATATTAAGCTAAATTAAACTCAGTACCCGGAAATTTTATGAATATTAAACGTTGGATCGGCAGACGAGAGGAAAATTGGCAACGTCTAGATTCTCTATTGCGGAAAGTAGAACAAAAAAAGTTAAAATCTCTCAAATCTGGGGAAATTAGAGAATTAGCCAGCTTATATCGTTCCGTAGCGGCAGATTTAGCCCGCGCTCGTACCCAGGAAGTAGGTAATACTTTAATTCAAAGTTTACAATCCCTCACAACTCGCGCCTATACTCAAATTTATCAGGGTTCACGCAAACAAGAATGGCAAGCAGCGTTAGAATTTTACCGTTTTGGATTTCCGGCTGTAGTGCAGCAAACATTTCCATACATAGCCACCGCCACAGCTTTATTTATCTTAGGTGGTTTAGTAGCTTGGTGGTATGCTTGGCAAGATCCCAGTTTTATGTCGCTGATAGTACCAAACCAGATAATTTCCCAAGTCCGAGATAAAGGTGAGTTATGGATGGGTTCTATTGTCGGTATTGAACCTTTGGCATCCAGCAATATTATGATTAATAATATTTCCGTTTCTTTCGTTGCTGTCGCTGGAGGAATTACTGCCGGATTATACACAATTTATATTATGATATTTAACGGTTTATTAATTGGTGCGGTTGGTACTTTAGTGGCTCAAAATAATCTCGCTTATCCATTTTGGGCGTTTGTGTTTCCTCACGGTTCAATAGAATTACCCGCTATCTTTTTCGCAGGTGGGGCTGGACTTTTAATAGCCAAAGCAATTATATTTCCTGGTAAATATCGCCGTCGAGATGCAATTAAATATTATAGTTCTCTAGCTGCACAATTGGTATTTGGAACTGTGCCGATGTTAATTATAGCTGGAATTATTGAAGGTTTTTTCTCACCTAATCCTATTGTTCCAGACCCGATTAAATATTTAGCAGGAATGGGATTGTTTATATTTTTAGTGCTGTATTGTAATCGTAAAAATAAATTGGTTAAGGGATAAAAAATTAAAAATTAAAAATTAAAAGTTAAAAGTTAAAAATTAAAAAGGAATGAAGAGGAAGATATTTTAGCAGTAAGGGTAATTCTTCCTCCTGACTCCTGCTAAAGCTGATTTCTGGCTTTAAGTTTTAGATAACTTTCAACTAATTGATCAGAAATTTGATTTGCTGGTGCATCCAGAACCAAAACACCTTTTTGTTTTAATTGGGCAAAAGCAACTTGTCTTTGTGCTAATAAATCTAGAGATACTGCACGACTATAAGCTGTTGTGATATCGTCAGTAAAATTGTGTGCTATGTGGTCAACTTGGGGATCGCGGAGGGTGACACAAAAAGGTAAATAACGGGGTGCTAATTTGCAGAGTGCAGTGAGAAGTTCTGAAGAAGCCGTAATATCAACTAAGTCAGTAATTACCACTACTAGCGCCCTGCGGGTTTGCTGTTGAACTACATGAGTGACAGCGCCTAAATAATCAGATTCTAATAATACTGGTTCAATGGGAGTAAGTCGATCAATTAGTTGATTAAGGTGATGTTGTCCCCGTTCTGGGGGTATCCAGGTGTGTACTTGACGATCAAATACAGCTACACCAACGCGATCGCCCCGATGTAAACCCGCCAATGCTAAGGATAATGTGGTATTTAAACCCCAGTCAAATCGCTGTAAACCCTGGACTCTGGCGGTCATCAATCGCCCACGATCTAGTAAAATCAGTACAGTTTGTTCCTGTTCTGGTTCTAAAACTCTGACTAATGGACCTGTGTTACCATAACTACGTCTAGCGGTAGCTTTCCAATCGACAAACCGCAAATCATCACCGCTGCGATAGTTCCGCAGTTCTGCAAATTCTGTTCCTATACCCATTTGACGAACTTTGCGGATAGAACCAGATGATTGTAATGTCAGACGAATCGAGAGCGATCGCAACCCCATTAAATCAGGATACACTTTCACCCGTGTATTTTGGGGAATTTGCCAATCATCCCACCCTAACCCCCAATTTCCCAACTGTCGTACTTGAATATTTCCCCAAGGAAAATCTCCTCTTTGATTTGGTTGTAAAGTGTAAGTTATCTCTTGGGTGTTATTTGCAGAAAGATTAACGCTGAGAGTCGATGTAGAAACAGTAAACTCTGTCGGATAGTAATCACGAATTTGAATAATACTATTTGTATTTCCTGATTCTACCTTTAACACTACTGGATTATCACGGCCAATAGATAAACGTGAGGGTAATTCCCGACTAATTTTAACGCGAGATTTTCTCACTTTTAAACTATCAATAACCATCAATCCTAAAACCACAGCATCAAATAACAAAGTTAAAGTGATGCTTTGGTAAATACCCACAATCATGGATAAAATGGGTGATACAGCAATTGCTAAACCTAATAAAAAATAAACTTTTTTAGATGGAATCATATAGTTCACAGGTGACAGGTGACAGGTGACAGGTGACAGAAAAAAGTGAATAGTTATCAGTTATCATTATTCATGCTTTATTGTTAACTGTTAACTGTTAACTGTTAACAGTTAAGTGACTTCTGATCCAATTTCTTTATGAGGCTGCGCCTAAATTCTTCATCTCTTATTTCCTTCTTTCTTTGTGTCCTTTGTGTCCTTTGCGGTTAGTTCATTCTTGAATTTAGCGCATCTTTATCAAGAATTGGTATGACTCCTAAATTCTTCCAACTCTGATTATAATAAATTCATACCTTCTCTTAAATGAGGATTGAGTATAGTTCGCCAAGCCTTTAGTTTTTTATTATAATCTATTCGGCAAGTAGTTTGTCTTTCTGGTGGGATACCTATATTTTCTACCAAAACATCATACTCTTTGGGGTTTTTACCATAAACCAAACAAATAATATTATAAAACCTTTGATAATTCAAAGAGTGTTCATCCCAAAAAGATAAATCTTGACTTACATTTTCCATTTCCAGATTTCCAGATAAACCAAATTGGATAGCAGAAGCTAAAGCTGCAAATTCCTGTCCTAATTCTGATAATAAAATTGTCGAAAATTCATCAACTGTATCTTCTTCTTTACCAGTTACAGGTAAATCTAATTCTTCGATGAGTGTATGTCCTAATTCATGGAAAAAAGTAAAAACCGTTGTACCTGCTACCCGACGATTAACTTTATTAACTATTTCCGGTTCATTAATATTTAATTCCCTTGATTGATAGTATTCCATAAATACATCTGTGAATCTATCTATTAATTCATAGCAAAGAGTAATACTATGTTCAGAGGATTTATAATAGGCGTTGACAGCACCACAGTCACCCAAAACAATTTTGACATCATTGGGCATAATTAAAACTCTATTTAGCTTTTGGGCTAATTTTTCAAATGATTGATATTTTTGGAATCTTTCTTGTCTTTTGATAAAATGTTTGCGCTGTAAAGGAGTATAAATTACTTGAAATTTTCCTGTAGCATCTACATTATTACTATTATGCCTATTCCTAATTATTTCGTTAGTATTGCCAATTAATTTAACTGGCGTTTGCTTATCAATAGGATTGATAGAAATAACAATTATACATAAAGCTAGAATACTGACTAACAGGAAAATTTTTAGTTTAATATTAATTGATTGCAAATAATTGAATAGGTAAGACATACTGTGGTATATACAATATGATTGAAAACTTGGTAAGGAGTCAGAATTTTTGATAAATTTGATCAATCAATAGATGAACAATGAGAGAATGAGAGGATGTTTGTAAAGTCTAATTTGTAAAGTCTAATTTGTAAAGTCTAATTTGTAAAGTCTAAATTAATGGCAAATAAAAACGGTAGCATCCCCAATGTGTAAATTTATTTTTATCTAACGGAAAAATGATCCAAAGTCCTGATATGATTGAACCGCAAAGACGAGCCAGTGCGTTGGGCAGCTCTGCCGACTTGTAGCAACTGGCGTGCAAAGGACACAAAGGTAAGAGAGTTTAAGAGATGTTTTCGTGTTGCTGCGGTTATCTTTTCAAAATTGGGATGCTCCCGATAAAAACAGCAAATTGCTGATTATCTGGGAACTGGAACTTGATTAATTACCGCAGCTATTACCGCATCAATTTGTAAACCATCCAGCATTGCTTCTGGTTTCAAAAGTAAACGATGACGCAACAGTGGAGACGCAACAGCTTTGATATCATCAGGTGTGACAAAATCTCTACCCGCTAACCAAGCAGATGCTTGAGATGTTTGTAACCAAGCACCAGCAGCGCGAGGAGATGCACCTAAAGCTAAATCAGGATATTGACGAGTTTTTTTCACCAATTCCAAGAGATAATCAACTATAGCTTCAGATACCTTAACTTGTTTAACGGCTTGCCTAGCCTCTAAAATATCAGCTACTGTAGTGATTGGTTTTAACTTGGCAATATCCAAGCGTCTAGCTGCAAAACCCGCTTGTCGATTTAGTAACATTTGCTTTTCTGCTGCTTGATCTGGATAATCTACAACTAGCTTGAATAAAAACCGATCTAACTGTGCTTCTGGTAAGGGATAAGTACCTTCAAATTCCAGGGGGTTTTGCGTCGCAATCACCCAAAATAAATCTGGTAATGGTAAGCTTTCACCATCTAAGGTGACTTGCATTTCTTCCATTGCTTCCAGCAGTGCAGCTTGTGTTTTGGGGGGAGTGCGGTTAATTTCGTCAGCGAGTAAAACTTCTGTAAAAACAGGACCTTTTTTGAGTACGAAGTTGCGACTATTTAAGTCGAAAATATTTGTTCCTGTAATATCCGATGGTAAAACATCTGGTGTAAGTTGAATCCGTCGGAAATCTGCTTGAATTAACTGCGCTAACACTTTGACTAGGAGTGTTTTGCCAGTTCCGGGAACACCTTCTAAAATTATGTGTCCACCTGCTAACAATGCTATTAGCGATTGCTTAACTAGGTTGGATTGTCCTACAATTATTTGGTTTAGTCCTTGTCCAAGGCGAATTAATACAGGATGTGTTGCACTCATATTTTTATGGATAACGTAAGTTGCTAATCAAGAAATAGGAGTCAGGAGTCAGGAGTCAGGAGTCAGAATTAATTTTTTGTCTATGTTTCCATCACGGTTATAACTAGCAACTTGCTAATAATTCAGGAGTCAGGAGTCAGGAGTCAGAATATTTGATAGATCAGTAGATTATCAAATCTTGAGTTAAAGATTAATTTTTAGATGTTAGATTTTGAATTGTGATTTTTCCGTAGACTTTGCCATTTCCCTAACCAGCTTATCAGGTCTTGTTCACTGATTCGGTGTTTTTTTACTTGTAGTTTTAAGACTGCATCTAGTTCTGCTGCATTTTTACCTGTTTGATCTTGCCAAACTTTGAGTAAAACTTCATTTTCTACTAGTATTTGACCTAATCCTAATACTTTTTGTAGTTGCAGTTGTTCTTCTTTTCCGACCATTTCCAGTACAAAATCGCTAGATTCTGCTTTTTGTAAAATTCCTGCTAATGCTTGTATGTAAGCCTGACTGTTATCTATAACTGGTGTATCTAAAGTGACGGGTTTACCAAAGCGGCGATTTTCAGACCAAATTAGCACTAATAACAATACCACCACCTGTACCAATGCTGGAAATAAAGGAATTTTCGCCAAGTAACCCAATAAATCGCCTCTTCCTTCTTTCTCTCTGATATCAGGATCTTTGTATCCGTGGATATATTCGTCTATAAGTATTTTCTGGTTACCTTTGGTAACTAAATCTGCTAAATATACGAAATTTGCTTCTTCTTGATAAGCATTGGCGGCTAAATGGGGAGTGGTAGCGAAAATGACTTTGCCTTTACCATATTTCTCTTCCCAGACTACAGCACCATAGCGATCGCCTAACAAAACTTGTTCTAACTCTTGTTCTAACTCTTGTTCTAACTCTTGTTCTAACTCTTGTTCTAACTGAGATTTTTGATATCTTCTGCTAGTGTCGATTTTGACATCCCCAAAAGCTGATTTTTGATTGCTACTAAATTCTGCTGCTGTTGGTGGTTGTTTTACACCTAAAATCACTAAGGTATTACCTTTTTTTACCCATTCAATTTGTTGTGAATAAAACATTGGGTTTCTGAGAGTGCTGTTCACCTGGAGCAAAGTTACAGGGTTTGTTTCGGTTTCAATATCACTAAAAGGCTTTTGCCAACGTTGGATATTTGTGCCTTGAGATTGCATAAAAGCATACCAAGCACCATAACCTTCAGGTGCGCGATTATAACTAGAACCACTATTGATTTTACTGCTAGGAGCAACTGTTATGCTAAGTAAAATTATGGCTGCTAGAGCGATCGCACCTAGCCAAATAATGCGGTTACGGCGTTTCATATTTTTAGGGGACTGGGGACTGGTGACTGGGGACTGGGGACTGGTGACTAATGACTAATGACTAATGACTAATTATGAATTAAACAGTTCTTGATAGGCTTGATGACACTGTTGATAATTTTCTGCCAAAATTTCATTATTACCAAAACATAATTGCTCATGGGTGGTAATTAAGGTTTCATAAGGCTGAACAGGAGTTACGCTAGAAGTTAGTAATTGCAGATATTCGCCGTCTGTGCGGCTAGGTTGTTGAGGTGCGATCGCTTTTTCATGCAGTTGCTGTAACATAGCTAAATATAGATAACGGCAAGCTTCCTGATAGTTACCCTGTTGGTAAAATTCCTGGGCTTTAGTTAACAACAAGCTGATAGATAACTCATTAGCTTGATTTTTATTCTGGGAAATAAAGGCATGATCAAATCTTGCCAGCCAAGCATAAATGTAAGTATTAAATTCTTGCCATAAACGCCAAATTACCCAAACAACAAATAAACCCAGTATCAGCCAAAATAGAATTTTTAGTAATTCAGCTACCCAAGGACTAATTGACCAACCAGGAGGTAATTCTGGCAGGGTTTTTTGAAAGCGGGAAAATTGGTATTCAAACCATTCTCCTACTTTTTCCTGAAATAAATAAAACTGCCAACCCCAGTTTGTTTTTTCAAAAGCATCAGTGTTCATAATTCGTAATTCGTAATTCGTAATTCGTAATTGTTAATTTTATCACCTGCCTACCCAGGTTTCTAATCCTTAATTTTTCGTTAGTCCACGCAGGTGGACTTTGCTTGTGTAGTAGCGTTCGCAGTCAGGCGTGCCGGAGGCTCTATTATATTCGCCTAAAACTTTTAAGACAACCTCTAAGGCTAGTACGGCTGCACGGAAGTCAACAGGAATATAAAATTTAATATACAGCCTATTACAGCTAAATGAATGAAGTACAAAATTGAATTATAAATCCTGGTCGCCAACGGATTTTAATGCTGATCACTGATAGCTGACTGCTGACTGCTATAAAAGAGAAATTTTCAAATGACTATTTACTTTTACAAAGTTTGGCAGCCCTATGGCTGTTTTTCTAACTTTTCTCCCCACCCTATCGAAATTGACGGTACTTACTGGCCAACAGTTGAACATTATTATCAAGCGCAAAAGTTTGCTGGTAGTGAGGATGAGGTTTTTATACCCTTAATCTATGCTGCACCTACCCCTGAAGAAGCGGCTGCTTTAGGTCGATGTGGCGATCGCAAACTGCGCTCAGATTGGGATCTGGTAAAAACTAATGTGATGCGAGCAGCTGTACTAAAAAAATTTCTCACTCATGCAGACATCAGAGAAGTGCTTTTAGTTACTGGGGATGAAATTTTGGTGGAAAATTCACCCACAGATTATTTTTGGGGCTGTGGAGTAGATAAAACAGGTCAAAATCATCTAGGTAAAATCCTCATGAGTGTGCGTGAACAAATCCGTCAGTTAATGTTGTTAAAAGCAATTACCAATTCTTGATAGCAATACCATCATTGCTGACGGTAAAGGAGGAATCTCTCAAAGCACGCAATATAATGTTACGTGCGCCGTTAGCATCTCTTGTTTGCCCAATCTAAATTTCACACTACCAAAAGAGGGTTAGTAGCTAGTACAGCACGGCGTAAATAGGGCTTGCTGAATAAATGTAAAACCTAGATAAATCAAGGGATTGAGGATGATTAAAATTAAAATTGTGCAAGGTTTTAGGTACTGTGAGCCTAAGAAAGCTTGTACTTTGTTAGTATTGGCACAATTTCCAAATCAAAAAACTCCTTGATAGCGACTTGTACTGAGCCTGTCGAAGTAAGCGTGGCGTAGCCATACTCCTTGAACTCCTGTACCCTCACAGATAACTTTTTCAGGAAACCCTAAATAGATTTGTTTCAAAACTTAAAATATAAATGAGTGAATACTATAAAATAGTAATAAAATAGAAACCCTTGCTAATAAAATATTTCTGGATGTAATTGACCTATTTACTCAACTTTTCTTAAATCATTTTTCCGATAAAAGTAAAGTTTAATTGCAAAAAGAGAAAGACTATAGACAAATAATTTTTGAGGTGTTATTTTAATAGTTGAAGCTAAAGAAAAAAGCTTCCCTGGCAGATCAAACAGCTAGAGTTGAAAAGAAAAGAAAAGAAAAGGAAAGACAAGAGAAAAGAAACGTAGTAAGAGGTTAAAAAGCTGTTAAATTCCTATCTGTCTCGTCGAAACACCGCAACACCCAACGCGAACGCTTATATTCCCTCAAATTAGTGAGAATCAGGGGGCAATGTAACTGGTTTTCATTCCTTGTTGATCAAGGTGATGAAAGAAAGTACATCCCTGGATAGTATAAACAAGGGGAGGGAAACACCAAGCTAGTAGATGTTGGGTGTTGTTGTGTTTGGTAATAAATAAGAAATAATGGGTAATGGGTAATAGGTAATAGGCAATAGGTAATAATTTATTACCAATCACCAATCACCAATCACCAATCACCAATACGTAAGTTTGTACTACAATTGAATAGAAAAACAGTTTAAATAACGATTTATGTCAATTATTGCGCTCAGAGCGTGGTATCTACAGGATTATGAACCTATTACGGAATTGGAGAAACGCCCTCCAGATATTCGTTTGAGTAAAAAAAGCCTGCTAAAATCAGGGTTGCGTGCGGATTTTTTAGAAGATAGCGATGAAGTCAAAGCATCAACTTGGTTTAGGCGCTATTTGGAAGGTGAAAATATAGAATTTTATATTGAGGGTAGTGGTGGTTATTGTGTAGCGAACATTGACTTAATTAGTCATGAAATTTATTTAACTAAACAAAGTTTGTTAGCGCAGTTAGAACCAACAATTTTTTTCTGCTATCAAACTGAATATGCAAAATCTAGTGATTTGCTCAGAGAACAACTGCAAGAAAGTTTGCAACTTTTAAATGGTAAATCCCGTCTACCCCTAACATTAATAGAATCATCCCGTCCCAGTCATGCACCGCTAAGGTTAAATCGTACCATGATGCGGAAAATCCGTAAGAGTTTATTATTTATTGCGGATACCACACCTATTACCAGCATTGATGGGAAAGAAACTTGTCAATTAATTCCTAGTCCTAACGTCTGTGTAGAAATTGGTTATGCAATGGAAAATAAACGTTCTGAACAAATTGTACTAGGACAAATGCAACGTCCAGAATTAGAAGGACAATTTCCCTTTGATTTACCCACACAGCAAATTTTACAATTTAGGGACGGTGCAGAACTGAATAAAATCCTCACCGTGACTATGGAAAATCAATTAGCACGATTTAAACTATTTTTTTGACAACTGTTTGTTTGAAAACTATTTTCTTAAATTTTTTCAGCCCATTTCAGATCCCCGACTTCTGTGAGAAATCAGGGATCTTAATTTTGAGAAGTCGGGAACTGTTGAGGGGGAAGTCAGCGTCATTTTGGGAAAGTAAAATTACGGTTCGTTGCCGTATTTTGGTACATCTGGCACTTCTCCCGTATGCTTACCCTTTTCATTGGCGGCTGACGTGGTTAACAATAGGTTGGATGTATAGAAAATAATGTGAATTTATGCCTAGAACTCCCAACGAATATGCGATTCACCTCCTGTTGGAAAGTGGTCATCCGGAAGAAGTGCGCTTTCCCACTATTCAAGATTTTCAAAAGTGGTATAGTGGTGAACTTGTACCAAAGTCTGCTTCTAATGACTTTATTAACGTACCGATTAAAAATATTCAAGGCGAATATATGGTGGTACGTCCTTCTAAGATTATAGGGATTCGGGTAGAACCGATTTTTAGTTCTAGTATTGAAAGATGATGAGAAAAACCCTTGCTTTGTTTTCCTTGAGTCTGGGAATTGCCTGTACAAGTCCTGTTAGCTCAGTTTTAGCTCAAGTAACGATTCCTCTGCCAGCACCAGCACCAGAATCAATACCAGTACCAGTACCAGCACCAAATACGCCTGAAGTTGTACCAGCACTGCAACCTATTTCCCCGGAAACTGCTTGTAATTCTCAAAGATGCTTGGGTTGGGATGAGCAACTTTGGGGGAGAAATGGCGATCGCCAAGCTTTATTAACTTCCATTGATCACAGTTTGCGTTATCTGGAAACTAATAGAGCGGCGGAAATATATGTTAACTACCCCATCAAGGAGATTACTCTAGATCGGGTACGTCGGAGTTTATTACGCTTCCGACAACTGGTGGTGAGTTCTAAGTCAGCAGCAGAACTACAAGCGGCTGTACATCGGGAGTTTGCTTTTTACCAGTCTACAGGGAACGATGGCAAGGGTACGGTTAAATTTACTGCCTATTATGAGCCTGTGTATACTGCCAGCCGGGTGCGAACTTCTGTATACAGATATCCTATGTATAGAGTACCACCGGATTTTAAAGAATGGAAAAAACCCCATCCCAAAAGGGTAGAATTGGAAGGTAAAGATGGTTTACAAGGACATAAAGGCAGATTACGCGGTTTAGAAATGTTGTGGTTCCGAGATCGCCTTGAACCTTACATGATCCAAATTCAAGGTTCTGCCCAAATTAGATTAACCAATGGACGGAGAACTTCTGTAGGTTTTGCCGGAGGAACGGATTATCCTTGGACTAGCATTGGTGGAGAACTAGCAAAAGATGGTAAATTGCCATTAAGCGGTTTAACCATGCCTAAATTAATTAGTTATTTCCGCAGAAATCCCAGAGAAATGAATAATTATTTACCACGCTGGGAAAGATTTGTATTCTTCCAAGAAACCAACGGTGCGCCAGCTACAGGTAGTATTAACGTCCCCGTAACCGCAGAACGTTCCATTGCTACGGATAAATCTCTCATGCCTCCTGGTGCATTAGCATTGATTCAAAATGCGTTTCCTTTTCCTGCGGGTGGAGGGAGGTTAGAAAGACGCAGAGTTGATCGGTTTGTATTAGATCAAGATACAGGTAGCGCGATTAGGGGACCTGGTAGAGTAGATTACTTTATGGGTACTGGTAAATTAGCGGGCGATCGCGCTGGAATTACTGGAGGCAATGGATCACTATATTATTTATTGTTGAGAGAATAGGTGACTGGTGACTGGTGACTGGTGACAGTAAACAGCGATAAGTCATAACTGATCTATCTCCCTCTGCTCCCTGCTCCCCTGCTTTTTCCCAGTCCTCAGTCCCTAATCCCTAGTCCCTAGTATGGTGGATAAGCAAAATCATCATCATCGGCGTAAATATAAGAATTGGTAACACCAGATATTTCTACTTTAGAAACATCTGGTTTCATAAATTCTTTACCAAATTCTTTGTAATCTTCAAAAATCTTACAAATTATTTCCGATTCAGGAGAATCAGAAGCAATCATATATTTTGTTAAATTTGAATCTTTAGGATGTTCATAATTTACAGTCGCAGCCACCAAAACAATATTCGGTTCAATACCTCTTTCTTCGCATTCAATAATCGGGCAAAAAATCCCATGTGCATGAAATAATGGACCTTTGGGAGTTAATGGTTTATTCTGAAAACTGGCATAAGCTTTTTCTAATTCTCCCGCAAAACCCCCAGTCAGTCTACCTTGTTGATATTCAGAATAACTCTTACCAAAACTTGCGCCCGCTGCACCACTGAGAGTTAATTGTAAAGGTGATTGATGTAAAAACTTTTTATCTTCACCGACTAAAAAAATCAGATGGCGAGTGTAGATTTTAAATTTCAGTTTATTAGCTAAAAAATCATCTTTGTAATCTTTAAAAGTACCTAATCTAATTTTTGTGTCTCGGTCTTGAACGGATAAGGGACCACGACGAATAATTACTAATCTGGGGGTAGTGGTAATAAAAAATGTGTCTACTTCTCCAGAATCAAATTCATGTTCTATTTCTTGCCAATTATCATCAGGTTGAAAACCCACAGCTTGAGCATTATCGAGTTTAAGGGCTAAACCATAACTTTGTAAACCATCTTCACCATAGCGGGGTCTGATCATTTGACACCAGGGGAGGGTTTGGGATGGTGGGGCGTTAAATTTTTCGTCTTCAAAGTCGAACTTAGCATGATTACTGTTAGCAGATGCTTTAACCATTTTTGAATATCCGTGTGTTTTATTTTACAAGTTTATCTTTTCTACTATCTTTTGTACCATTCATCTGGGATGTGTGGCACTTTCTGAATTAGATTTTAACAATTTTCCTTGGGGGGTGGTTGGTTTGGGGTGAAGTGGGGGTAAGTGGGTATAATTTTTATATCATGGGTGATAAGCGTCTATTTTAACGGTAATTTGTCGTGTTGTATCAGGGAAGGATAAGAGGGAATGAACCACGAAGACACGAAGGAAGCGAAGGAAGAAGAGAGAAGGATGAGGAGGTTTGGTGATGAGTGGGATACCTTCCTTCGGTAAGCTATCTCTACGAGTCCCGACAGGGATACGCTAACGTACTATATCCACCTGATGCACAGACAAAAATTATCCTGTAAATCCTTGAATCCTGGATACTATCTCGACTTACTTCGACTGCGCCCTTCGACACCGCCCTTCGACACCGCCCTTCGACACCGCTCAGGACAGGCTCAGGACAGGCTCAGGACAGGCTCAGGACAGGCTCAGTACAAGTCGCGGTAGTTGAGCGTAGTCGAAACTCGATAACCACCTGATTCTGACAAAAAAGCGGGGTTATTGGGTATAATTATGTTGATAACATATTTTATGATTGAGTAAGTTTTATTTTCCCTTATGCCTCAGCAGTTAATCATTCAAAATTTTGGACCAATTACAGACTTAAAGATTGAACTTAAAGACATACTTATCTTTATTGGTTCACAAGCTAGTGGTAAAAGCACTGTTAGCAAAGCTATCTTCTTTTTTAAATCTTTGAGAGATGATTTAACAACCTATCTGTATCAGTGCTACCACGAAAAGCAGTTTGAAGATACTATCACTACTTTTGCCAAGCGAGCAAAACAGAAGTTTATTAAAATGTATGGTTCGGTACTACAATTTCCTGAAATGGAATTAAAGTATCAGTATGGAAACGGCATGGAAGTCACAGTTAAACCTTCTACCAATAACCAATTTACAACTGTTGATTTTGATGATTTTTTTAAACAAAAGTTCCGTGATTTAGTAGATCAATCTAGAAGTTTGAATACTGAATTGCAGCAGATGAGTTCGAGAGGTTTATTTTCTTCTTCCCGTGAAATTAGTGCTATTAAGGCTAAAGAAGCAGCTCTATTTGAGAATATCACAAAAGAAGTAAACCAACTATTTAATGATGATAGAGATTTGCTATTTTTACCTGCTGGTCGTAGTCTGATTACTATTCTATCTCAACAGCGTTATAACATTGACATGGGAGAGGATTTGATATCTGGTAACACTGAGTTAGCAGCAGATAGTTTAATAAAATTAGATTATTTAATGCAAAATTTTATTAATCGAATTGATAGCGCGAAACCTATTTTTAATCAAGCAATTGGTGATTTAATTAAAGAAAAACTTTCTACTTCTACCAATAGTGAAACAAAGCGAGTTATCACTCTAGCTCAAAACATTGTGGATTCTATTCTCAAAGGCTCTTATCGCTATCAAAATGGTACTGAAAGAATTGATTTTGGCAATGGAAAAAGCACCTTAATCAACTTTGCATCATCAGGACAACAAGAGGTTGTTTGGATTTTGTTACTGATTCTGCTTTTAATTCTTAATCAGCGGAATGTATTTTTAGTTATTGAAGAACCTGAAGCGCATCTTTTTCCTGTTGCACAAAAGCAAATGATTGATTTAATTGCTTTACTGGCAAATCAAGCTGCAAATCAAATCATTTTAACAACTCACAGTCCCTATATTCTTTCGTCATTTAACAATTTACTATATGCCCATCAGTTAGGCTTGCAAAAATCGGAACAGGTGGAAGAAATAGTAAATCATAACCTTTGGATTGATCCTCATAGATTAAATGCTTTTATTGTAGAGCAAGGTACTACTCGTTCTATTCTGGATTCAGAAATGGGGTTAATTGAATCAGCAGAGATTGATAGAGCTTCTGAGATTATTGTTAATACATTTAATCAACTTTTTGAAATTGAGGATTAAGTATGAAATGCAATTGCCAAGAGTTTGAAAAAAAATATCCAGATTGTACGTTTTGTAATGATGGTCAGAAAATTACTGTGCAAGAAAACAAACGAAAATATATCCTAAACAATTTATCTGCTCAACAAGTTTGTAGAATTAAAATAGATGGTTGTGTAATTGATGATGAAAATCAGCGTAAGTGTGATTATTTAATGATAGTATGTAATACTGAAAAAGTGGCTAATGATAATAATATGGATGCTGGAGAAAAAATGTATTTTATTGAGTTAAAAGGTAAGGATTTGATCAGTGCTGTTGAACAATTAACTCAAACAATTGAATATTTTAAACCGCAAATTATTGGAACAGTTTTTGCTAGGGCTGTACTCAGTAAAGTTAGTAAATTTAATGCTCCTAAAAGTATTGAGAATGATTCTAGAGTAAAAAAATTAAAGAGTTTACTAAAAAAATATGGTGGTAATTTTGAATATGGATCTGTGCAATTTGAAAAAGATAAGATTTGATTTTTATAGCAATGGAGATCGCACAAAAAATCTCTTGTTAATTTTTCAAATCTTGCTAAGCAAGATTTGTTCACTACAGGTAATTCAATTTTGGATTTTGGATTTTGGATTTTGGATTGTTTTCCTCAACTCTAATCTAAAATCTAAAATCTAAAATCTAAAATCTAAAATTCTCCTGACTCCTATTTATAATCGTTGTAGTATATTTAAACCATGTGTATCAGTTCCACAGGTGTTAAATAAACCATACTCCTCCGCTAACATTTGCACTTTTTCCGTTTCTACAGAGCAAGGTTTCCAAGGGTTAGGATTTTTATAAGCGTAGAAAGTTTCAACCCCATCAATACCATATTCAGCAGCTTGAGGAATTAAATCAAAGTGCGATCGCTTGTACCGTGCTGGATGAGCAAGTACAGCTAGTCCACCAGCGTCATGAATAGCTGCAATAACGTTAGCTGCTTGATAATCTATACCTGTAGAGGCTTTTCTTTGCAGATAAGGTTTCATACTGGAATGTTCTATTTCAAAACCATAAGCCAAAATATGTACTTCAGAATCTAGCAAACCTGCATTAATTTCTACACCACTCCACAAATGAGGAATGCTGCTATCAGCATGATTCCATTTCCAATCTTCTAACCAATCTCGTGCTAATTGATACCCACCAACGGCATGATGATCAGTAATTGTAAGCCCTTTCAAACCAATGGAGATCGCCTGTTCCATAAGTATATGTGGATGCAATCTACCATCCGAAAATACCGTGTGTAAATGAAAGTTGAAAAACCTGGGACAACTTTGAGCATCAAGGCTTTGGAAGACTTGTTTTAACAGTTCTGTGGAAGCAGTAGTCCGGGCAAAATTTACAACCATAACCCCCTCTGATCAAAAATATGTGATTCTGAATAAAAGAACGCGGCACACTTACATACAAGAAATAGAACCAAGAAATTACTAGCACATTAAGCTAGTATTTAAAGCTACTTTTTAGGCTACAGTAATGATTTTTTTGCGATTTGTTAAAACTACGTTAGCAAATCTCAATCATTACAGTCATGAGTATTTTTGATTACTTATATAAAGAAATGCTAAATTTTTCAGAAAATTTCTATAAATACTGATACTGATATAGTTATCAGTGATCAGCCGTCAGCTTTTGTTATTCAATTGCTATGAAAAATCTCAATTTCAGAGAAATGACAAATTAGTCTTAGCTGACTGCTGATGGCTGAATGCTTAAAAAAGACCAATTAATTCACCAGAACCAGCCACGACTTCACCAATGGTAAAAGAGGGAATATCCTGTGATTGAAAATGGCTAATTGCTTGTTCTGCTTGTTCGGGGGGCAGTATTAGCACAAATCCCACACCCATGTTAAATGTATTATACATAGATTCTGCACCAACAGAACCGGCTTGAGCTAACCACTGAAACACAGGGGGAATATTCCAACTACCAGGATTAATTTTAATAGCTTGACCTGTTCCCAGACATCTGGGTAAATTTTCTGGTAAACCCCCACCAGTAATATGTGCCATACCGTGAACTTTTAAACCATTTTTCAATGCTGCTAATACATATTTAACATAAATGCGGGTAGGAGTGAGAAAAGCATTACCGAGAGTTTGCCCATTTAATAACTCTGGAGTATCATTCCAAGAAAAACCACCATCACTAACAATCTTTCTCACTAAACTTATACCATTACTGTGAATACCTGCACTAGATAAACTTATGGCTACATCACCTACTTGTACTTGAGAACCATCTAGCATTTTGTTTTTTTCGACTATCCCCACACAAAAACCCGCTAAGTCATATTCACCGACTTGGTAAAAACCGGGCATTTCTGCGGTTTCTCCACCTAATAAAGCCGCACCTGCGAGTTTGCAACCAGTAGCTATTCCTGCCACTACCTGAGTTAACTGCTCTTTATCCAGCTTACCAGTAGCTACATAATCGAGAAAAAATAGCGGTTCTGCTCCTGATGTTAGCACATCGTTAACACACATCGCCACTAAATCAATACCTACGGTGTCATGGCGGTTGAGAATTTGAGCAATTTTCAGCTTTGTACCCACACCATCTGTACCAGATACCAATACTGGTTCTTGATAACCTGTAGGCAGTTGAAAACAGCCCCCAAAGCCACCTAAACCACCTAATACTTCTGATCTGAAGGTACTGTGAACTAAATTGCGAATTTGGTCTACAAAAGCTCTACCTGCTTCAACATCAACACCTGCATCCCGATAATCCATGACTGTTTACACCGTGATCATTCTTTTTTCAACCCCGTTTATTATAGGGTAATTGGTAATTGGTAATTGGTAATTGGTAATTGGTAATTGGTAAATTTATTACTGTCACCTGTCACCTATCACCTCAAAATACCTGATCTTCAATACCTCGCCACCATTCACCTAAATTCATTAAATCTTGGTGAATATCTGCTAATTCTCGCTCGTAAGCTTCCGGTGATATTGTATCTCGCCGTTCTTGTAATTTTTTCAGCCGCAGTTGTACTAATAACCAAGGTTTAGAAATACTATCTGTAGCTTCTAGATATTGTGCTAATTCTTTACTATCCATAAAACCTGAATTTATTTTTCCTTTCATTGGAATTTTTCTGGTAAGCTGGTCGTTTACCACGCACGATAACGAAATCATTAGAGTTTAAGTTAACACCAGCTAAAGATAGAACATCACGCAGTCTGACACCTGTAATTTAACTTTACTATTCGGCCACCACACTCGAAAACCAACATTTTCTGTGAGGGAAAGACTAAATAAACCGGTCCTCCTTCCTCACGAGGAATTGGTTGATCATCTTTGGCAACTGCTAAAATAATTGGGTACTTGAGTAAATCTTCATAGTTACTTGATAAGCGTCATAACAGACAAAAGTAATTTCCGTAACACCGCTTTGAATGGCAAATTTTTGTAATAGTGAATTTACGTCTATTCCAGTAACCTAAAGCTAAGTTTTTCCAGACTTTCAATATAACCACATTCCAAACTATTACTTGAGACGGTTTACAGGTGACAGGTGACAGGTGACAGGTGACAGTAATAAATTTACCAATTACCAATTACCCATTACCAATTACCAATTACCCATTACCAATTACTAACAAATTTTATGGTATTACAAGTACAAAATAACACTTACGAAGCGAAAACCCAGGAAATTGCTAAACAGGTTCTCGCTGCAACTGGGGAAAGTCGTTCTTTTCTGGCTTCTTTGCGTGATCAGATGCGCTGGGATGATAAGTTACTCGCTTGGGCTATGAGTAATCCTGGGTTACGAGTCCAGTTATTTCGATTTATTGATACTTTACCCGCTTTACATAGTAAATCAGAAATTGCATCCCATTTGCAAGAATATTTGGGTGATGAGTCGGTAGAATTACCCGCAGCTTTAAAGGGTATGCTGAATTTTGCTAACCCTGATTCTATGCCGGGACAGGTAGCGGCTACAACCGTGGAAACTGCTGTGCAAACTTTAGCACATAAATATATATCTGGGGAAAATATCCAACAGGTAATCAAAACGGTGGAAAAGCTTAGAAAAGAAAAGATGGCTTTCACTATTGATTTACTTGGGGAAGCGGTAATTACGGAGATAGAAGCACAATCTTATTTAGAAAAATACCTGGAATTGATGCAGCAGTTGGTTGAAGCATCGAAAAAATGGCAGCATATCCCCGCTATTGATGAAGCGGATGGGGAAATGATTCCTAAAGTGCAGGTTTCAGTAAAATTAACTGCGTTTTATTCCCAGTTTGATCCGTTAAATGCTAATGGTAGTGAACAACGGGTGAGCGATCGCATTAAGATTTTATTACGTCGTGCAAAAGAATTGGGTGCAGCAGTACATTTTGATATGGAACAGTACGCCTATAAAGATATTACTTTGAAGATTCTCAAAAAGCTTTTACAGGAAGAGGAGTTTCGTGAACGTACAGATATCGGGATCACTATCCAAGCATATCTGCGTGACAGTGAACAAGATGCAAAAGATGTCATTGCATGGTTAAAACAGCGCGGTTATCCTCTTACTATTCGTTTGGTTAAAGGTGCATATTGGGATCAGGAAACTATCAAAGCTGAACAAAAACACTGGAAACAGCCTGTTTTTAATGATAAAGTGGCAACAGATGCCAATTTTGAGGCGATAACTCAGCTTTTGTTAGAAAATCACGAGTATGTTTATTCTGCTATAGGTAGTCATAATGTTAGATCCCAATCTAGGGCGATCGCCATAGCAGAAAGTCTCAATGTTCCCCGTCGTCGTTTTGAAATGCAAGTTCTTTATGGGATGGGTGATAAAATTGCCAAAGCCTTGGTAGATAAGGGTTATCGGGTTCGGGTATATTGTCCTTATGGTGACTTATTACCGGGAATGGCTTATTTAATTCGTAGATTGTTGGAAAATACGGCAAATAGTTCGTTTTTACGGCAAAATCTGGAAAATAAGCCTGTTGATGAGTTGTTAGCTGCTCCTATTATAGATTTTTCTCACGCAAAGGCGCAAAGTCGCAAAGAAGAGAAGGAAGGTTTTGTTGGTGTTGCGGATACGGATTATGCTGAGGAGGAGAAAAGAAGGGTTTCTCAAGTTGCTTTCCAAAATGTGCGTCAGCAGTTGGGTAGGACTTATTTACCTTTGATTAATGGTGAGTTTGTAAATACGACAACGTTTGTTGATTCTCTGAATCCTTCTAATTTTGGTGAGGTTGTTGGTAAGGTTGGACTTATCAGCGTTGAACAAGCTGAGGAAGCAATGAAAGCTGCTAAAGCTGCTTTTCCTGGTTGGAAGAAGACACCGGTTAAGCAACGTGCTGATATTCTGCGGAAAGCTGCTGAGTTGATGGAAGAAAGACGTGCTGAACTTTCTGCTTGGATAGTTTTGGAGGTGGGTAAACCTGTTAAGGAAGCTGATGGGGAGGTTTCGGAAGCTATAGACTTTTGTCTCTATTACGCTGATGAGATGGAACGTCTTGATCAAGGTGTAATCTATGACGTTGCTGGTGAAACTAATCGTTATATTTACCAGCCTAAAGGAATTGCGGTTGTAATTTCTCCTTGGAATTTTCCTTTGGCTATTGCTTGCGGTATGACTGTTGCTGCTTTGGTTTCGGGGAATTGTACTTTGCTGAAACCTGCGGAAACTTCTTCTGTGATAACTTCTAAGTTGACGGAAATTTTGATTGAAGCGGGAATACCTAAAGGTGTTTTTCAATACGTTCCTGGTAAGGGTTCTCAAGTTGGTGCTTATTTAGTGAATCATCCTGATACTCATGTAATTGCTTTTACCGGTTCTCAAGAAGTGGGATGTCGAATTTACGCAGAAGCAGCAATTTTAAAACCTGGTCAAAAGCATCTGAAAAAGGTAATTGCGGAGATGGGAGGGAAAAACGCGATTATTGTTGATGAAAGTGCTGATTTAGACCAGGCTGTTGTCGGGGTTGTCCAGTCTGCTTTTGGGTATAGTGGTCAAAAGTGTTCTGCTTGTTCACGGGTTATTGTTTTACAACCTATCTATGATGCTTTTGTAGAAAGGTTGGTGGAAGCTACGAAGTCTTTAAATATTGGGGAAGCGGACTTACCCAGTACCCAAGTTGGTCCGGTGATTGATGGAAATGCACGCGATCGCATTTTAGAATATATTGAGATTGGAAAAAAAGAAGCTATTTTAGCTTTGGAGTTATCTGCACCCAATCAAGGTTATTTTATCGGACCTGTGATTTTTTCTCAAGTTCCCCCAGATGGGGTTATTGCACAGCAGGAAATTTTTGGTCCTGTTTTATCGGTGATTCGTGCTAAGGATTTTACGGAAGCTTTGGAAATTGCCAATTCTACAAACTACGCTTTAACAGGTGGTATTTATTCTCGTACACCTTCCCACATTGAACAAGCACAAGCAGAATTTGAAGTTGGTAATTTGTATATTAACCGCAATATTACCGGGGCAATTGTCGCGCGTCAACCTTTTGGCGGTTTTAAACTTTCTGGTGTAGGTTCAAAAGCAGGTGGTCCAGATTATTTATTGCAGTTTCTAGAACCAAGGAGTATTACAGAGAACATTCAACGTCAGGGTTTTGCACCAATTGCAGGTAATGAATAATTAGGGTTTGCTGAAAAAGTCTTTCCGTGAAAATTAAGAATTTCCAGGAGTCAGGAGTTTGAGGATATCAAGGAGTTTTTTGTATTTTCAAACGAGGTAGAAACCAACAAAGTGCAAGGTTTTCCTACTCATAGCTTCCAAAACCTTGCACCTATTTTCTTTGTTATCACCCTCAAACTCTTTATCCATCCAGGTTTTGAGTTTATTCAGCAAACCCTAAATGTGTATCTGCTATATAAAACCTAGACAAAACTAGACTTTACTTTCTACTTCAACGGGAGCATGGGAGCAGTTATCCCTCAGTAGACTTTCACGCCTTAGCCAGACGCGATTGTGTTCCAATTAAGTTTCTG
>NZ_BJCE01000068.1:0-23680 GCF_005402885.1 Sphaerospermopsis reniformis | reverse complement strand
GCGTTACTCACCCGTCCGCCACTAACTCCTAAGAGTCCGTTCGACTTGCATGTGTTAAGCATACCGCCAGCGTTCATCCTGAGCCAGGATCAAACTCTCCGTTTTGTTAAGTTTGTTTAGCTCTTTTGACTGTTCTTTTAATACCTCAGTCCGGTATCATTTTCTTTACTTGACGCAGGACTTGTTGTATACTGTCTTTCAAACTATAATATTTTCAAGGTTCGGTGTCCCTCCGAGTCCCGCTCTCTCGCGGCTCTCTCTCAGGCACTTATTCAATATAGCGAACCTATCTTGGAATGTCAACTACTTTTTCCAAGTTTTTTTGGATTTTTTTTCTAATCAGTTCAAATCCTTGTGGTGTAAGGGTTTGAGTTAATAAAATTATTGGCTCGGAATGAATCCAGATGGATTTATAACCCTGGGCGCATGATTTTTTCAGCGACTTGGGGCAAAAACTGTTGCAGTAGATAAAGCAGTTTAGATTTACCAATCAGCATTTCGTAATGATCACGGCTGGAGTTACGCCAAAATTCCTCTACTAAAGTATCTAGCTGTATCTTGCCTTTACCCCGTCCTTGGGTCATGGGTGTGTCTACTAAACGGGCAATAATCTCAAAAACTTTGATGGGAGTACGTTCTAGCTGCCAGCGTAGGGCTTTTGAGGCAATATGCAAACCTGCTTTACTACTGCAGTAGATGGGCGCACTTTGCTTTGGTACTAAAGCTAGTCCAGATGTAATCTTGATTATGGCTGCTGATTGTTTGGTCAGTAGATGGGGAATCATGAGTAGGTTTGACAGGGTGAAAGATATTGCTGAGTTTGTTTATTTCTGAGTCGGGAATTTCTGTGGGCGATCGCAGGACATGAAACAATTGTTGATAGGGTTGATTACATATATACTTGACTAAATTCCAAAGGTGAGAATTCAGATGAAGAGTTCTGTGGCTGTACTACCACCGTTTTTGGTACTGGATCAATTGTTGCAAAGTTGGTTAATGGAGGATATTGGTAGGGGCGATCGCACTACTCAATCTCTTTTATCCCAAAATTCAACTATCAGACAAGGGAAGTGGGTAGCAAAAGCACCAGGAATAATCGCAGGTTTACCGATAGCAGCTAGGGTGTTTCAGTTATTAAATCATCAAGTCAGGTTTGTAGCTGTAAACTCTGAGGGTGCAAAGTGTGAAGCAGGAGACGTGGTAGCGGAAATTCAGGGTTCATTAGATGCGTTGTTGATGGGGGAACGGGTGGCGCTAAATTTGGCGATGCGGTTAAGTGGAATTGCAACGTTAACTAATATATATGTGGAGAAAATAGCAGATTTACCTGCAATGTTTGTGGATACGCGCAAAACTACACCAGGTTTGAGAATCTTGGAAAAGTACGCATCTGCTGTTGGGGGTGCGATTAATCACCGCATGGGGTTAGATGATGCAGTGATGATTAAGGATAATCATATTGCGGCAGTTGGGGGTATTGGAGAAGCTATTACCCGTATTCGTTCTCAAATGCCTTATCCTCTCACTATTGAAGTGGAAACAGAAAGTTTAGAACAGGTGCAAGAAGCATTAAAGTATCAAGCCGATATTATTATGTTGGATAATATGCCTTTAACAATGATGACTGAGGCTGTGCAGTTAATTCGTGAACAGGACAGCCGAGTGAAAATTGAAGCATCGGGAAATGTAAGTTTAGAAACTATTCGCGCAGTAGCACAAACTGGTGTTGATTATATTTCTAGTAGTGCGCCAATTACTCAATCAAGGTGGTTGGATTTAAGTATGAAAATGATTTAAGCAATGTAGCAGCAGAGGCAAAGCCTCTGTGATGGCATTCCCAGTCGGGGACTGGGAACGAGTTAACGAGTTAAGTATTTTTATTAGTTAGGAAATGTGTAAAACAGCTTTGCCTGGAAAACGTCTATCTACCAGTTTTTGAGCTACATCAGCAATTTCTGTCCAAGGGGCTTCTATGTCAATATGAGGGCGTAATTGTCCTGATTCTACTAATTCCACTAACCATTTTAACCCCACAGATGCGGATTCTTGTTTGAGTTCATGGAAGACTATTAAACCGTAAATACTCGCACCACCAAGGGCATAAAGATTGCCAGCATTAAAAGTTACTTCTCTTCCGGCAGTAGTTCCAAATACTACTGCTTGACCATTTGTACCTAAGAAACCTAACGCTTTACCGAGAACATCACCGCCTACAGAATCTATTATTAAATGATATGGTCCATATTGTTGAGCAGGGGATATATCTTCACCAATGACAATGTGATGCGCTCCTGCTTCTTTGACGATAGGTTCATACTTAGAAGTACGTAGATGGGCTGTAACCTTTGCACCGCTTAACCGTGCTAATTGAATAGCAAAGTTACCGACACCACCAGAAGCCCCCGTAATTAACACAGGTTGATTGAAGAGAAAACCGCCTTTTTTCATGATATGATAGGCTGTTAAACCTGCTATGGGTAATGTGGCAGCTTGAGCAAATGATACAAAGCGGGGTAGTTCTGCGAGAGAGTGGGTAGGTACTGCAACTATTTCACCCCAAGCACCGGAGGGGAGAAAACCGACAACCCGCGCTCCTTGTGGTGGTCCTGAACCGTCTGCGGCGGGTGTTTCTACAGTACCGGCGAGATCCCAACCAGGCCGCCAACCTGCTTGAGCAGTAGAAGCGCGTCTGAGTTCGCCGCGATTGAGTGAAATTGAGGCAACTTTAATTATGGCTTCGTTTGTTGCGGGTGTGGGTGCTGCAACTTCCTTTAATGCTAAACGTCCTGGTACGTTAGGATCAACAACGACAGCGCGAATTTTGTTGTTCATGTTTTTGATATCCTGGTTTGGGTTAAAAACTTGTTTTTCTTTGGTTTATATTACAATTACTTTATCAGCATCAATTTATTATCTTTATTGTCTGAATATTGACAAAACTGATCACAAAAATTATGATGACTAACTTAATCGAATACGAAGACGCTAACCCAGAAGTACGCGCAGTTTACGACGATATCCGCGCTACCAGACAAACTGAATATATCAACAATTTCTGGAAAGCTTTAGCTAATCATCCTCCAACTTTACGCCGTACTTGGGAAAGTCTCAAGGAAATTATGGCGGGTTCTGGGGAAATTGATCCACTGATGAGAGAATTAATTTACATTGCTGTGAGTGTGACTAATAACTGTGAATATTGCATTGCCTCACACACCGCAGCCGCAAAAAATAAGGGTATGACTGATACAATGTTTGGGGAATTGATGGCTATTGTTGGTGCTGCAAATATGACTAATAGGTTTGCAAATGGTTATAAAATTCCTGTGGATGAAATCTTTAAACAGCAGTAAAACTTCAATCATGGACAATTAATAATTACCTATCCCTTGGAGCGCGAAGATTGAAAAAGCGGAATTTTTTTCTTTTTTCTCCTTTAAAGGGGATATTTTAAACCTTGAACGAAACAATTATCAATTGTCAATTATCAATTATTTTCCCAACTTGTTGGAAATACCTTCACAACCACCGGGAATGGTTTTTCTGCTTTTTTCGCCGCACCAAGCACAGCAGTAACGACGCACGGGTTCTGACATTCTTTGTACATTGCTAAAATCGGCATTTTCTACTACTGCACCGGTGTATTCTCCGGTTTCATAGTCGGGTGGGTGGGTGCGACTGCGGGGTGAGGCTTTTTCTAATGAACCATAAAATAACCTGACACTGTTTAAATCGGTATTACTCAAATTAGCTTCATATAAAATTGTGCGGGCAAGGTTGGCTTTGACTAAATCACAACCACTGAGGTTAGCACGCACTAGATTTGCTTCACTCAAATCAGTCCACCGTAAATCAGTGTAAGAAAGGTCTGCACCGGCTAACATTACGCCTAAATCTATTACCCGTACACCTTCTATTCTGTCTTCGGCGTAGCCACCGCTACCATCGAGAATGGCTCTACCTAAACGGCGATCGCGTTTTAATGGTGTTAACAGTTTGGAACGGGAAAGAAAACGAAGAATTTTGGCTTTTCCATTGCCATCTACACTACTAAAAATTGCGGCTGTGCGTCCTTCTGCTATAGCTCTTTCTTGTGGCCAGTCTTCTAATAATCCTTCTTCATCTAATACTAAATCGGAAATGCCTTGAAAATAAGAATCTATAGTTTGTTGTTGAGTAATAATATTTTGTTGAACTGTAAGCAGGTTTTGTTGAATAGTTAAATCTTTGGAAATTACATATTGTCGCCAAGCTACATAAACGGCAATAATAGCTATAAGAATTTGTCCTAAAGCACCAAACCATTCGGCTAAAGTTCCTGAAGCTTCCCAGTTAATTTTTTTGCCCCAACGTAAGAGATGATAACCTAAGCCGCTAAATTTCAAGAAGCCAATAATACCTACCAATAAACCAATAAAGGCTAATAATAATGTTCTATCTTCTGGAGAAAACCATTCTTTGATGACATCTTGCAACCAAGGAAATAACATAGCTATGGATAAAACCAAAGTTGCGAAAGTTCCCAAAATACCCAGGAATGAGTTATTAATAGCAATACCAATAAAAGTTAGGGCGATCGCTAATAAAGTAAAAATCAAAGCTCTAGGTTTAACAACAACCTGACTGTGATAACGTTCTCTAAAACCAGATATTGCCCTTTTGAGGGCATTGGTATTTTGGGGAGATTGTAAAGAAGAAATAGCTGCTAAAGCTTGTTGTGCAGCTAAACCTTCTGCCGTGAGTTCATTTTCACTAGCAATATCAAAATCATCGCGTTCTAAATTGTGTTCTGGAATAGGTTCTGACTGTGGTGGATGATAAGAATTAGATTCAAGAGTCATTTTTAGATTTTAGATTTTAGATTTTAGATTTTAGATTGGTAAATTAATTACTGTCACCTGTCACCTCTCCCTTATAACCTACTTTATCAACAAGTCAGGAGTAAGTATCACTTTCGCTAACTTTTAACTCCTGACTTTTGCTTTGAAAATTTATTTTTTATGGAAACGGAAACAAGAATTTGTTAAGCTAGTCCTACCAACTTGGCGCTGAAGTCCCACATTTTTTCAGCTTTAGCATCATCGCTGGCTTCATTGGAAACTTTCTGCACAAAGGACTTACCATCTTTTTTCTGTCTATTTCCCCAACTCCAATAAATTCCAGATTGATTGTAAGCTGGATCTGCTACTACATCGGCTACTCTTTCACCAGCTAATTCTTCGGAAACAAACCCCCCAGTAATATATTTTTGGAACACAGGGAAGAGTTTCTGGAATAGGGGATAATGGTTGCGGAATAGGGCGGTTGTAGCCACGCAACCGGGATATAGGGAACTAAAAGTAATACCCGTTGACTCATGATAGCGTCTGTGTAATTCTCTCATGGTCAAAACGTTACAAACTTTACTATCTTTGTAAGCTTTAACCGGTTCAAATTTCTTACCGTCAATCATAGTATGGGGAGCTTTAAAACCAGCTTCAAAACCTTTTAAATCTCCTAAATCGGGACGTGGGGGAATTTTACCGCCTAACTCGTTGGGGTTGTGTGTAACTGTTCCTAAAATCACCAGTCTGGGTTCAGAAGTGGAAGCTTTCTTTAGATCCTCCAACATCAAGTTACACAGAAGGAAATGGCCAAGATGGTTAGTAGCCACACTTAACTCATATCCATCAGGGCTAAATAAAGGCTCTTTAATCAAAGGCATATAGATGGCAGCGTTGCACACCAAAGCATCTAATGATCTGCCCGTAGCTCTAAAATCCTGAACAAATTTTCTTACACTATCTAAAGAGCCTAAATCTATGTGTATAATGGTGTAGCTGTCTTTGGGAATCCCCACTGTTTGGGCTGCTGCTTCGGTTTTTTCCAGGTTGCGACAAGCCATAATAACGTGCCAACTTCTCTTAGCTAAAGCCTTAGCTGCATACAAACCCACACCAGAGGAAGCACCTGTGATTATAACCGTTGATTTATGCTGTTGTTCCATCGTCTTGAGAATCTGATGATTGTAGTTCAGTTGTTATTATGATCTCACACCATGTTCATCCATGATCAGCCTTGTAGCTAACGGATTAAAACAGGGAAATGCTGACAAAAAAAAGGATAACAATTTTTGCTAAGTTGCATGAGATTAATTCAATTTAATTTATATATCGACAAATCGTGGGTGATTGCATATTTGGCAGATTTATTTGTAATTATTCAATAAATCCGCATATTTGGTAGTTTTGCCAACATGATCGAGTTGAATATACAGTCAAAGTTATAGATAAATTGCCAATAGATTGTATAAAATAATTGATCAACTATATCTAGACATGGTATAGTTTATGTGAGTTAATCAAAACTTATCAAATTCTTGATTTCTTTTTCATTCAAATACAAGATAATTAATAGCAGTTTAGTGGACTTGGATACAACTTTTAAACATTCAAAAGGCATAACATTAAATTATGAGTTGCGTAGGTGCAGTATGATTTTAAGGCGATACTTTATTGCCTGTGGATTCATGAGTTTTTTGACTGTTGGTTGTGGTGATTTGGCAATATCATCAACAGAATATACCAAGCAAGTTGTACAAGAAAACAATGTTGCTCAACTCATAGCAGAAGTACAAGATAGTCAAAAAGCGGAAAAATTATTCATTCAAGGCAATAATTTTTTAGATACCAGTCGCTATAAAGAAGCTCTGACATTCTATAATCAAGCGATTGAAATTAAAAAAGACAGCGTAGAAACATGGGTAAATCGAGGTAATGCCCTGATAGCTTTACATCGGTATGAAGAAGCTTTAGAATCCTATGATAAAGCGATCGCCATTCGTCCGAATAAAAATGAAGCTTGGTATAATCGAGGAAATGCCTTATCAGCTTTACGGCGTTACGAGGAAGCAGTAAAATCCTACGATGAAGCTATAGTTATTGAACCAGATAAATTTGAAGCTTGGATCAACAGAGGAATTGCACTAACAAAATTACGCAGGTACAAAGAAGGCTTGGCATCTTACAATGAAGCTATCAAGATCAACCCAAATTCCCATCAAGCATATTACAATAAAGCTTGTAATTATGCCTTACAAAATAAACCAGACCTAGCAATTGAGTACCTAGTAAAAGCTATGCAAATGCAACCTGAAAAATACCAAAAATTAGCCCAAACTGACACAGATTTTGATAAAATCAGGGATAAAAAGGAATTTCAGGAATTATTAAAATGAAGAAGTTAGGAGTAAGTAGGGGCGAAGCATTCGGACAAAAATATTGGGAAAAAATCGATAATTTATCATCCGAATGCTTCACCTGTACAGGAGTCAGGAGTCAGGAGTGGAATAGAGAATGAAAAAACTCCTAATTACAGGTGCAAGTGGTTTTTTAGGGTGGCATCTTTGCCAAGTAGCAAAGACAGAGAAATGGGAAATTTATGGTACTTATGCTACCCATTTTTTAGAAATACCAGATGTAAAAATATTGCAAGTTGATTTAACAGACTTTCAGAAATTAAAAGAAATATTCCATCAGATAAAACCAGATGCAGTAATTCATACTGCGGCACAATCTCAACCAAATTATTGTCAACTGCATCCCCAGTCATCTTATACTATTAATGTTACCGCATCTTGTAACATTGCCGGACTTTGTGCAGATCATAATTTACCTTTAGCTTTTACATCTACCGACTTAGTTTTTGATGGTTTAAAACCTCCCTATAAAGAAACAGATGCAGTGTCACCAGTGAATATTTATGGTGAACAAAAAGCGCAAGCAGAAACAGAAATATTAAGAGTATATCCCCAAGCTGCAATTTGTAGAATGCCGTTAATGTTTGGGAAAGAAACACCCACAGCGAAAAGCTTTATTCAGGGATTTATCCAAACATTGAAAGACGGAAAAGAACTGAATTTATTTAGAGATGAATTTCGCACCCCAGTAAGTGCAAACACAGCCGCAAAAGGTTTATTATTAGCATTAGAAAAAGTTAACGGGATAATTCATTTAGGTGGTAAAGAAAGAATTTCCCGTTATGATTTTGGTAAAATTTTAGTTGAAGTAATACAACTTCCCAGCGATAAATTAAAATCATGTTTGCAAGATGATGTAAAAATGGCAGCACCAAGGCCAAAGGATGTTTCTTTAGATAGTGAAAAAGCGTTTAGTTTGGGATATCAACCATTATCTGTGAGGGAAGAATTAGAGAGGTTGTAAATAGGGGATTTTGAGGATTTTTTTGTCTGAATCAGGATGTCCAGGATTTAAGGATGCTAGTGAGTTTGTCAATTTCAACATCCCACCAATAATCTACAAAATGAGCGATCTCACTTGTTTAAAAATCTCTTCAATATCAACAGGTAAATAGGGAGAAACAACATCTTCAGCACCATCATGTACATAATGAGGATAGGTTGCAATTTCAGGATGATGGGGTGCGTTATCCCAACGTTTTATTAGTTCTCTATTTTCAGTTTGCCAATGAAAACTATATTTAATTATTTCTACTTGTCCAGATTCTATTTTAAAAAACTCAAACATTTCTAAAAAACTACCATTTTTTAATATCACACGATAACGCCATAAACCTTTATCAGTTTGTGCTTCTTCTCTAAGAATCGTAAAATTTACAACTTCTGGACACAGTGTAATTATAGATTTTATCCAGGCTAAATAATCATCGGCATTTTTCATATTTTTCATAAAGCTTGTTCTAACTTATGGATTTTTTTTAAAATGTCTTTGCGGAGTTCACATAAACCAAACCATTCAAAAAAATCCATTTCATCACCTAAACGACCTGAGTTAAATTGTTCCTCGAATTGTTCACAATTTAGTTGATATTTTTGTTCAAATTTTTGTATGTCTGAGTTATAGATATCTAATTTTTGGCGATGACGGGTTAAAATTACGTTTAGAAGTTGTCCAATAATTCTATCTAGTTCTGTATTGTCGTTACAATTTTCTGTGAGTAGTTCTAATTTTTCTAATGTGTTCATAATTTTAGATTGGATGAAGTTTATTAGTTGTGAATATTTTAGCACACTTTATATTTTTTGTCAGAATCAGGATATCCAGGACACCCTTCGGGAAGTCAAAAGTCAAAAGTCAAAAAAATCATTTATTTTCAGAAGGATTTACAGGATGTTGTTGTTTTATTATCTATGAGAAATAGCGACTTTGGGATGATTGATAAGATAAATTATCTGTTAAATTATTGAATTATCTGCTGTTACTTCTTGACTGTTGGTGTAACTGTATTTTATCATCTTTCAATATTTACAGACAATTCATCAATTACAATCCTGAAAATCCTCAAATCCTGGACATCCTGATTCAGACAATTTAAAATTTCAGCATCCCATGAATAATCTATAAATAACAATCCTGTACATCCTAAAATCCTGGACATCCTGATTCAGACAATGAAAATTTCAACATCCCACCAATAACCTACAAATTACCAACTAACCATACAAACTGTAGGTTGGGTAGAACGCAGTGAAACCCAACGATTTAATCATCATATTTGGGTAAAGTAAAAATTTATAAGATAATTTATAATATTATATTGTAATTAGATGTAAGATTTGCTATAATATTAAAATTATTTAGTTAAGTAAAAATCAATGATTTCAGAACAAGAATTATTAACAAAATGGCGATCATTACCCCAGGATAAACAAGAAGAAGTTTTAAAATTTGTGGAATTTATGCAATTGAAAACCACAGTCAAAAAACCGCCTTTAGGGGAACGTTTACGAGAAATTCGCTCTAGAATTGTTGCATCTGGTAAACCATTATTAAATGCAGATGAAATAGAACAAGAATTAGCTGTTCGTAGAGGTGGAATCCAAGGTACAGAAGAATGATTATAACTTATATTGATTCAGGGGTGTTACTGAGTGCAACCAATGGTACTGGTTTAATTGCAGAAAAAGCATTAGAAATACTATCAGACTCACAACGGGTATTTGCTGCTAGTGAGTTTGTCAGATTAGAAGTAAGTCCTAAAGCAGTTTATCATCAGCAAACAGCAGAATCTCAATTTTATGAAGAGTTTTTTAATGATGTTATTTACTGGGCAAATGATTTAACTTATATTGTACAAGAGGCTTATAAAATCGCTTCTCAGTATGGATTAGCTGCTATGGATGCACTTCATGTAGCTGCTGCTTTTTCTGTTGGTGCTGAGGAGTTAATTACTACTGAGAAGAAAACAAAACCGATGCACAAAGTAGTTGGTATTAAAGTAATTTCTATTTTTGATTAAGATGTTTTTTGCCTGACAATGATAATTTCAACATCCCACAAATAACCTACAAATAACAATCCTGAAAATCCTAAAATCCTGGACATCCTGATTCAGACAATGATAATTTCAGCATCCCATCAATAACCTACAAATAACAATCCTGTACATCCTCAAATCCTGGACATCCTGATTCAGACAATGATAATTTCAACATCCCACAAATAACCTACAAATAACAATCCTGAAAATCCTCAAATCCTGGACATCGTGATTCTGACAATGAAAATTTCAACATCCCACTAATAACCTACAAATTACCAACGAACCATACAAACTGTAGGTTGGGTAAAACGCAGTGAAACCCAACAATTTAATCATCATCTATATTATTGTGAAACTCTGTAGGGTGCGTTACGCTGACGCTAACGCACCATTTCAATAAAAAAATCAAAAAGGTGCGTTACATTTCATTAGACATCTCCGGAAATTAAATGTGCGTTTTCCAAAACCATTGTAGAGACGTTCCATGGAACGTCTCTACAATCTTTTTCGGAGATGTCTATTAACGCACCCTACAAACTAAACACAAATCATACCAAACATCAGCAACGCCCTGTTATCTATTATCTATAACCTATTATCTATTATTTGAATAATATTTACTTATTGTTTAATCATTGACAAAAGAACATTTTTATGTTTTTATTTGTAGCTGTGCCTTATATAAACAAGAACAGTATTAGAGTTTTGAAAAAAAATTGCACATTTTAAAGTCAGGATAGGGGAATTAAACAATGACTACTACCTATTACTACGGAACAAGTTTTGCAAACTACTACAACTATACGGGAACTCTACGACTTTATGCCTATGGTTATGATGGTAATGATACCATATCGGGTAATACCAATAATGATTGGATTGACGGTGGCTCTGGCAACGATTACCTTTATGGATGGTCGGGAAATGATACCTTACGGGGTGGGGATGGCAATGACAATTTAAATGGAGGAACTGGCAATGACAATTTATATGGAGAATGGGGAAATGATACCTTATGGGGCGGGGATGGCAATGACAATTTAAATGGAGAAACTGGCAATGACAATTTATATGGAGAATGGGGAAATGATACCTTACTAGGAGGATCAGGGAATGATGATCTAAGTGGTGGTTCTGGTGATGATCGCTTAACCGGTTCTACATCTCTGACTTTTAACAGTTTTGAGTATGACACCTTAGCTGGAGGCGCTGGTTGGGACACTTTTGTCTTAGGTACAAGTGCTGGCAACTATTATAGAGGTGGTGGTTATGCCCTTATTACCGACTATAGCGGGGTAAACGACTATATTCAAATTAGGAATATTTCACTTAGCCTACGGCGGGAAAATTGGGCTGGTGGTTCTGCTTTAGATACAGCCATCTATCAAGGAAATGACTTAATTGGAGTCGTTCAAGATAACATCAGTATTCAGCTAACCAGTTATTACTTTAACTTTGTTTAGCATCGCCTCATAGGTTGGGTTGAATGCAATAATTCTGTAGAGAAAACATACTCTAACAATTTTATTTGCTTGAGTTAGTCCGTAGGGTGCATTACCATCAGTAACGCACCTTATCCCACAATGAAAACGGTGCGTTAATGAAATGTAACGCACCCTACAATTAACTAACTATAAGCCTCCATCGGTAAACAAGAACAAACAAAATTCCTATCCCCAAAAGCAGCATCTATCCTACCCACACTTGGCCAGAACTTAAACTCCTTACTCCAACTAGCAGGATAAGCAGCTTGTTCACGAGAATAATCATGTTTCCACTCACCAACAATCAAACTTTCCGCAGTGTGAGGCGCATTTTTCAACACATTATCTTGCAAATCCATCTTACCAGATTCAATCTCAGAAATCTCCTTTCTAATGGCAATTAACGCCTCACAAAAACGATCCAATTCTTCCTTAGATTCGCTTTCTGTTGGTTCTACCATAATTGTACCAGCCACAGGCCAAGAAACAGTAGGTGCATGAAAACCATAGTCCATTAACCGCTTCGCAACATCATCAATTTCGATGTTTGCTGATTTTTTCACAGCACGTAAATCTAAAATACATTCATGTGCTACAAAACCATTTTTTCCGCGATATAAAACCGGATAAAAAGATTCTAATTTCTTAGCGATGTAATTAGCATTTAAAATCGCAACTTTGGTAGCTTCCGTTAACCCCTCTGCACCCATCATTGCAATGTACATCCAAGAAATTACCAAAATACTCGCACTTCCCCAAGGTGCAGCAGAAACAGCACCAGAGAATTTTGGATTTTGGATTTTGGATTTTGGATTATTTTCCTGTATTTTAATTACAGAATGACCAGGTAAGAACGGTACAAGATGGGAAGCGACACCAATAGGACCTATACCGGGACCACCACCACCATGAGGAATACAGAAAGTTTTGTGTAAGTTCAAATGACAAACATCAGCACCAATATCACCAGGACGACAAATACCCACCTGAGCATTCATATTAGCACCGTCCATGTAAACTTGTCCACCATGTTCATGAACTATGGCACAAATTTCTTGAATTGCTTCTTCAAATACTCCATGAGTTGATGGATATGTCACCATTAAAGCTGCTAATTCACTACTATGTTTTTCAGCTTTCGCTTTTAAATCAGCAACATCAATATTACCCTGATCATCACAGGCAATTCCTACAACTTTCATTCCACACATTACCGCACTTGCAGGATTTGTACCATGTGCAGATTGGGGAATTAAACAAACGTTTCTGTGTGCTTCTCCCCGACTTTCATGGTATTCACGAATTACCAAAAGTCCTGCATATTCACCTTGAGAACCTGCATTTGGTTGTAAAGAAATTCCTGCAAAACCTGTAATTTCTCCTAACCATGCTTCTAGTTGTTGGAATAAAATTTGATAACCTCTGGTTTGGGAAATTGGCGCAAAAGGATGGATTTTGCCAAATTCTGCCCAAGTTACAGGTATCATTTCCGAAGTTGCGTTTAACTTCATGGTACAAGAACCCAAAGGAATCATCGAAGTTGTTAATGATAAATCCTTGGTTTCTAATTGATGCAAATAACGTAATAATTCTGTTTCAGAATGATAGCGGTTGAAGATGGGATGAGTTAGGTATTCACTTTCACGAAGTAATGCGTAATTGGTAATTGGTAATTGGTAATTGGTAAGAGAAGTAAGTTCTGTTTCGCTGAAAGGTAAGTTATCTGTACCTGCGAAAATTTGCAATAAATCAATTACATCTGCTTCCGTTGTCGTTTCATCTAAGGAAATTCCCACATCAGAATTATCAAAAATTCGCAAGTTGATATTTCTCGCATCCGCAGCTTCTAAAATTGCCTGTAAACTGGTATTTCCTAACTCAATCCGCAGTGTATCAAAGAAGTTGTCACTAACAATTTTATAACCTAACTTTTGCAAACCTGCGGCTAAAGTTGCTGTTAATTGGTGGATATTTTGGGCAATTCCCCTTAAACCATCGGGTCCATGATACACTCCATACATCCCCGCCATCACTGCCAACAGTACCTGCGCTGTGCAAATATTACTAGTAGCTTTATCTCTGCGAATATGTTGTTCACGGGTTTGTAATGCTAACCGATAGGCAGGTTTACCATGAACATCTTTTGATACACCAACAATGCGCCCTGGAACTAAGCGTTTATACTCTTCCTTAGTAGCAAAATAAGCTGCATGAGGTCCACCGAATCCCATAGGAATACCTAACCTCTGGGTGCTGCCTACTGCTATATCTGCCCCTAATTCACCGGGTGGTGTGAGTAATGTTAAACTGAGAGGATCTGCCGCAATTGTCACCAATGCACCCTGAGCATGGGACTGTTCTATAAAGTTGCGATAGTCGTAAATTGTACCATCACTTGCGGGATATTGCAGAATCGCCCCAAAGATAGTTTCAGAAAAATCAAAGGTTTGATGATCACCGATAATGATATTAATGCCTAAAGGTTTAGCGCGAGTCTGCAATACATCAATAGTTTGGGGATGACACGCACTAGAAACAAAAAAGTTATGGGATTTATTTTTGCAGATACCATAACTCATACTCATTGCTTCTGCTGCTGCGGTCGCTTCATCTAGTAAAGATGCGTTAGCAATTTCTAAACCAGTTAAATCAATAATCATGGTTTGGAAATTTAACAACGCTTCCAAACGTCCTTGAGCGATTTCTGGTTGATAGGGGGTGTAAGCAGTGTACCAACCGGGATTTTCTAAGATGTTGCGTTGAATCACTCCAGGGGTAATACAATCGTGATACCCCATCCCGATGTAAGAACGGTAAACTTGATTCTTTTCAGCGATTTGGTTTAATTTTGCTAATGCTGCATATTCGCTTTGTGCTGCTGGTAATTTTAAATCTTGGTTAAAGCGAATAGATGAGGGTACGGTTTTAGCGATTAAATCATCTAAATTAGATAAACCCAATAAATTCAACATTTGTTGAACGTCATCTGCTTTTGGTCCGATGTGTCTTTTAGCAAACTCGCTTATTTGGTTGTTTTTAGCTGAAACTTGAGGACGTGGGGGATTAGCTACCACAAATTATGCTCCAGATGTTAAGGTTTAATATATTGTAATGATTACTTTGACTATTACCAAGTTGCTGGATATTTAGTTAAGGCTGGTAATTGGTAATTGGTAATTGGTAATTGATAATAAAATTACGTTATGCGTTGTTGTCAGATAGTTTTCCTACTTATACCCATAATCTACCGCAGTGTCCCGTATCATTGAGGCAAAATATAGTTAGTTTCAGGTCGTTATCGCTGTATTTTTGACGAATTTGCTGTATTAAACCTTGTAGATCAGGATTAATCAAATATTCTTCCTTATCGGGGTTAATGGCAATAAACCAGTTATGATGATCTACTATTAGCTGTTCTCGAAGACGTTCAAAAATAACACGACACCGTTTAGCTATTTCCTGACGTTTTGCTTGAGAATGATGTATGTCTGATAACTGTGCAGTTTTTGTAGTTGCTGATGAGAGGATGCGACTACGACGAGGATAAGATACCTGTGTCATAAGCAAAAATTTTTAGGAATTTACTTGGGATTTATTTGGTGATTTATTTTAATTATCTCAACAGATGACAAGAAACAGATCCAAAGAACATTTCAACTCTGTCACCTGTCACCTGTCACCTAGTTTACGAACCCTCTACCAAAGCACTATACTCACTAGCTGTCATCCCATCTTCAACTTCCCCAGGATCATTAACACGCACTTTGATAAACCAACCATCACCATAAGGATCATCAACTATTGACTCAGGAGAGTTAATCAAATCTTCATTGCGTTCTACTACTGTACCTGTAACTGGTGATTTCAGGTCTTCTACAGCTTTAACAGATTCAATTGTACCAAATGAGTCTCCCTTGGAGACCGCATCACCAATTTCTGACAGATCCAAAAATACAATATCACCCAGTTGATCTATAGCAAACTCAGTAATACCGATAGTGGCTATTTCCCCATCTAAACGTACATATTCATGAGTATCTTGATAGCGTAAATCATCGGGATATTCAAAAGCCATAACACTTCCTCTTCCACGTTAAAAAAATGGTGTTACCAGAGTAACCCAAACAACATTATTCCTCAAAAATCTCAAAACTTATCAGTTAGTAACACGATTTTTTGAGCGATAAAAAGGACGTTTTACCACGACTGCTGGATAAGCTTTACCGCGTATTTCCACTTCTAACTCCTGTTTAACGGTTGCTAACTGACTGGAAACATAAGCTAAAGCAATGGGATAACCAAGGGTAGGTGATAAAGTACCGCTTGTTACTTCTCCCACTACTTCACCTGAAGATAATACGTAATAGCCATGACGGGAAATATTTCGCCCTTGGGTTTGTAAACCTACGAGTTTACGATGTACTCCCACGGTTTTTTGTTGTTGTAAAATCTCCCGACCGATAAAATCGCTTTTTGTATCTAAATGAACCAACCACCCTAAACCCGCTTCTAGGGGTGTGGTGTTGTCGTCGATATCTTGTCCATAAAGTGCCATTGCTGCTTCTAAACGCAATGTATCTCTACAACCAAGACCACAGGGAATGACACCAGCATCATAGAGGCTTTGCCACAATTTTATCCCTACTTCGGGGTCTACCATCACTTCAAAGCCATCTTCCCCAGTGTAGCCTGTACGAGCGAGGAAAGCGGGTTGACCAAAAATGGTTGTTTCTAAATGCCCAAAGGCTTTAATTGGGGTTAAGTCGGCTGATACAAAAGACTGAAGATGGCTGGTAGCTTTTGGACCTTGAACAGCTATTAAGATTTTATCCCGTGACAGGTCTTGAAATTGGATTGTATCCAGGTCAAGATGTTGTAATAACCATGTTTTGTCTTTTTCTGTTGTGGCAGCATTAACGATAATTACCGCTTTTTCGCTATCTGTATTTTCTCTACCTTGGTAGTAAATAATGATATCATCAATGATTCCGGCTTGCTCATTTAACAACACTGTATATTGGGCTTGACCGGGTTGTAGACGACTTAAATCGGAAGGGACTAATTTTTCTAGTTGGGAAATCAGGTTTTGACCTTGGAGAGTAAATTTACCCATGTGGGAAATATCGAACATTCCAGCAGCATTTCTGACAGCTTGGTGTTCTTGGGTAATACCACTATATTGTACTGGCATTTCCCACCCACCAAAGCTGGTAAAGCGGGCTTTGAGTTCAACACCGATGTGATATAAAGGAGTTTGCGCTAGAAATTGGGTATTATTTTCTGGTTTCGCCACAGGTTTTTTTGGTGTTTTAGTTATTTTAGGTATTTTACCCAGATCCCCGACTTCTTCAAGAAGTCAGGGATCTATCTTCCCTAGTGCGGTTTAATAATTAATAGTGTAATTGTTGAGATTTATTAAACAAAAATTATGAAGCGTGGGCAAATTTGGCAAATACTCGTTAGTGTAGTTTTAGCTGTGGTGTTGTTTGTATCTCCCTTATCCGCACAAGCAGCAAGTTCTTCCAGTATTACCCGTTCCGCAGGGGATGAGGTACAAAGTCAAGATTTTTCAGGACAAAATTTAATCGGTAAAGAATTTACCAACATTAAATTAGAGAATGCTAACTTTAGCAATGCTGACTTACGGGGTGGAGTGTTTAACGGTACTCTGTTAGAAGGTGTAAATTTACATGGTGTAAATTTTGGTCAAGGTATTGCTTATTTAGCCAAGTTCAAAAATGCTGATTTAAGTGATGCAGTATTGACAGATGCGATGATGTTGCGTTCAACTTTTGATAATGTTAATGTCACTGGTGCAGACTTTACCAATGCGGTTTTAGATGGGGTAGAAATGAAAAAACTTTGTGTTAAAGCTAGTGGTGTTAATTCTAAAACTGGTGTAGATACTCGTGAATCTTTAGGATGTAGATAAACTGTCAGGGTTTAGCATTGCTAAACCCCTACTGACTCTTAACTTATTACTTTACTGAAAATCTACTAATTGGAAATTCTTTTCCATTTCTAATCTTTGTTCTGCATTACGTAAAAAATACCCATCAATCATTGCTGAACCTAAAAGTTTTCCTAATTCATCTCGGCTAGTGGTAATCATAGTATTATATCTGTCATGAGGCAAATTACCTAACATAGCAACAATAGATTTTTGAATCAATTCTAATACTTCTGGTGAGTTAGGTTTAGATAGTTGGGATACTGCTTCTGGGTTTAAAGATTGTATGTATTGCCAAAACTGATCATTATTTTCTTGTGGTGCGAAATACTCAGGCTGAGAATGGGAAAGATTACTCATGGCAGTTACTTTCAACTCGCTTGATTATCAATTTATCAAGATATGTCTGAATTGGTTGTCAAAGAAACCGAACATGAGAAGATGGGTTTATTCTACAGCAGGAAGTAAAAAAATATAACTATTTATAACTAGGGTTGATTGTGAATTATATCATATAATAATTTATGAACACTACTAAAAAATACTCGCAATTTATTCACCATGAATCAAAGCAGTAATATCGGCATTTTGGAAAAGTTTGTCAACACAGTAATGGGAGTAAAACCAGGAAATCAAAAACAGTCACTCAATACATCAGCAACCACAAAAGAACTAGACATCAAAGCAGTCATCGTTTATAAGCTAGGGACTATTCTGCAAATAGGAACAATGATTATAGTATTACTAGGAATGGAAAATTTAGTCAATTTACTTGATAGTAATTCTGCCTTTCCTAGTTGGGTTAGCACTGTAGTTACTGCCTTATTTTTCGCTTTATTAAGTATTCGTTCTCGGATTTTTTCACTTTTAGATAATACCCGTTCTCAAACAACTTATGATCAAGTAATTAGACCAAGATGGTCTCCCCCACCTTTAGCATTTCCTATAGTTTGGATGCTGATTGCTGTTTTACGGGTGATTTCTTCTGTGTTAATTTGGCAGGAATTAGATCATCAATTCTTGGTATTACCTTTCATTTTATTTGTGATTCATTTAGCTGTCGGTGATACTTGGAATACGATTTTTACCGTAGAACGCAGATTAGGTGCTGCTGTTCCAGTTGTGATTTTAGGACCTTGGTTATCGGCAATTGTTGTCACAGTAATTTATTGGCAAACTGTACCTTTAGCGGGAATGATTTTATCTTTTTCTTGTGTGTGGTTAACTGTAGCTGCTGCTTTGGTGTTTAGAATTTGGCAATTAAATGGATCTGAGCCATTATATCCTTTAAAGTTAGCATCTGTGGAGGAGTAGAGGGGTAAATTTAGGATGGGCGATCGCTATTTTTTAGCCTATAGAAAATAAGAGCGATCGCACTAATCAAAACCATTTAACTATAACTCTTCAATTGTCACTAAACCACCTTCTGTAAATTGGATAGACAACTCATAACCATCAAGTAAAGCAGTGCCTAATAATGGCAGTTTTCCTGTAGCTAAAACATTAACTTCTCTTTCCTCGCCATTCCAAATAATAGTAGTTTGATGTACTGGTAAAAGTACACGACTATTATCTGCTAAATTTGCATACATATCATAAACAAAAGGCAAATTCAAAAGATTAACTGCCATTGGAGGTAAAGAAAGAAACTCTGTAAAACCTGTATCAATCACAAATTCAATAGTAAAATCTGTTGATCTGGCAATCAAAATATAACATTGACAGTTGCACGTCCATTTTTAATAATACCAGTTATCACCGATAATCACGCTCCATTTCTCCACTAAAGGATGCAGCGACTTTGTAACCAATGCGAATCCCAAAAAGTCGAGCAAATCGGTTTTTATTCCGTAAATAACGCGCTGACTCTATCCCTGTTTTATCAACTGCATATTCACCAGTTTCTATATCAATAATCACCATTTTACCGATGTTTTCTTCAGTTTCCACCTGTGAACGAATGATAGTTTCATATAATTCTTTAGCACGTTTGGCGACTTCTTCACTGCTGAGGAGAATGGATTGCATTTTATGTCATCCTTTTTTTGTGATTATATTTATTATACTGGATTTATAATAAATTTTATTCTTCTTCAGCTAAATTGATATATAATAAAAATAAATATTTTTTGATATCTTATCATGACATTACAAGAATTGCAAAAACAAGTATTACAGTTACCAATGAGTGAACGCTGGCAATTGGTACAAACTGTATTAGAATCAATACAACAAGAATCTATCTCAGCATCAAAGAAAGGTAATTTATCTCGACTGCGTGGCATTGCTAAAAGTGCAAATATCTCTAGTGATGAGAATATTAATGGAGATTATGCGACTTATCTAACTGAAAAATACCAATGAAACGAATTTTTATTGCTTTATAATTCAATGCTAAATACATGAGACATTTATGAAAATAGACAAACCTATTGCTATTGATTTATTTGCTGGTGCTGGCGGATTTGGTTTAGGTTTTGCGATGGCAGGTTTTAATATTCCCCTTTCTGTTGAAATTGATGCTTGGGCGTGTGATACTCTCCGTTATAACCACCCTGACATGACAGTAATTCAAGATGATATTCGTAATTTTAATACTTTAAGTAGTGTTAAAGAAATTTGTCTATACAAACCGCATATTATTATTGGTGGTCCTCCATGTCAAGGTTTTAGTGTTGCAGGTCCAGCACGAAAAGATCCAAATGATCCTAGAAATAGTTTATTCATTAACTTTTCTCAGTGGATAAGTTTTCTTCAACCTAAAGCATTTGTGATGGAGAACGTGAAAGGTTTACTCTCACGCAAAAATAGCGAAGGTTTAAAAGTCCTAGATATTATTAAACAAACTTTTGAAGAATTTGGATATTTTGTAGAAGTATGGTTACTTAATTCTGCTGAATATGGTGTACCACAGGTTAGAGAGCGTGTTTTTATTGTTGGAAACAAACTAGGTAAAAAATTAGGTAGTCCTCAACCAACCCATTCTCTAGACTTATTAAAAAACAAGATATGGCAATTATCCCTTGAAGAAATAAATTTACTTCCTGCTATCAGCTTATGGGATGCAATATCAGACTTACCTCCACTTAATGCGAGAGAAGGTAAAGAAGAACAACCTTATATATCAGAATCTCAAAATCAATATCAGCACTGGATCAGACAAGGTAGTAAAATTCTTTATAATCATGTAGCAATGGAACATTCTCAGCGATTAGTAGAACGTTTTAAACAAATAAAATGGGGTGAATCCAGTTCAGATGTTGCTACAGAATATGGTGCTAAACGTCGTAGTGGAAATGGTGACTTATCTAATAAAACTTATGATCAAAACAACAGACGGTTACATCCATACAGGCCAGCATACACAATAGCAGCATCCTTTTATGCAAATTTTATTCATCCTTTCCAGCATCGTAATTTGACCGCTCGTGAGGGTGCGCGTGTCCAATCTTTTCCTGATACTTATCGTTTTTTAGGAAAGAAAACAGTTGTATCTCATAAGTTATTACAAAGGGAAAATAGATTAAATGAAAAGTTCCTTTGCCAGTACAATCAGATAGGTAATGCTGTACCACCCATTCTAGCTAAAGCAATTGCAATTCATCTTCAAGAAAAATTAGAGCTATGTCCACAACTGATAGAAACCCTTTAGTTCATGGTTCAAATCTCGAACAAAAAGAAAATCACCGCAAAAAATATAGAGATGCTGAAAGCAGAAAATTTCTCCAAGAAATTAGAATTGAATATGATAAATGGCATTTAGCTAATGTTGAATTAGTTGGACCAACATCAACACCTAATGAAAATGATAATGCAATTATTTCTCAAAGAGTAGAACTTTTATCAGCATATAAAGATTTTTTAGATCAACAACATTATGCTGAAAAGTTTGACTCTCGCTCCAATCTTCACTCTAGTGTATTGGAGGAATTTCTCTATTATTTATTTCGAGATTTAGCAAAAGATTTTGGAGAAAACGCGCTCATTGGAAAATCCCATACTTTTAAAGATATTTTCTTTGTTCCTCCCAAATATGCAGAAATGTTGAAACGTCCCTATGCACGTATTGAAAAGAAAGATCATGATTTTGTGATTGGTGCAACTATTGAAGCATCATTTGAAGCAGTTACACCACCAGAAGAAGAAAATTCAGGTGAAATGCTGACAATTATTAAAGAAGAACCAGACAACTATTCAGATGTTACAGTTACAGGTAACACAGAAACTCATATTTTTGATATTCCAGTTATTGTTATTGAATGTAAAACTTATCTTGATAAAACTATGTTGGAAGGTTCATCAAGAGCAGCAGAAGATTTAAAAGCTAGGAATCCGAATAGTTTATATATTGTATTAATGGAGTGGATCAAGTTGACGAGTGATGTTAATCTTCGGAAGTACAAGGTTGATCAGATTTATGTATTACGTCAGCAGAAAAACACGGATCGAGAATTTAGGTATGAAGAAACTTATGTTAAAAATCCAATTAATCCAACTGTAGTACAACATTTATTTCATAAGGTACGGAAGCATTTAACAATGGACTGGTCTGGTGGAATTGAATATGGAATAAAGCGAGGTTGGTTAATTGAGGAATAAGCTACGCTAACGTATTTCTTCCACAATTAGCTAACTGAGAGCGATCGCGTTACCTCTACATTAACAAAGAGCGATCGCACGCTGTAATAATTCTGTCATGGTTGAGGAATTTGAATGGCTTTTTACTATTTTAGATTATCTCACTACTAACAAAAATTGACAATTATTGACAGGTGTGCAATTCTAAAGAAAAGACTATGTAATTAATTCAAAGGTGAATCTATGAATGTTCATCTAGGTACTACATTTGATCAGTTTGTTGCTGAACTCGTTGATAGTGGACTATATCAGTCACAAAGCGAGGTCATTCGTGAAGGTCTACGGTTATTAAAAGAACGGGAAGATTTACGGAAGTTGAGAATGGAAGAATTGCGGAAGGAAATACAAATAGGAATAGATCAACTTGATAGGGGTGAAGGTGTAGCTTTTGATGCTGAAAAAATCAAAGCTGAAGGGAGAAAAAGACAAGCTGCAAAACGTATTAGTTAGCAGTATTTAAGATATGGCAAATATTTTTCAATCCCCAGAAGCTCAAAATGACTTCATTGAAATCTGGCTCTATATTCGTCAGGATAATGAAATTGCTGCTGATAGAATTATAGATGCTATTAATGAGAAGTTGATACTTTTGTCAGAATTACCTCAAATGGGGAAACTGTGTGAGGAATTAGCACCATCACTTAGAAGTTTTCCTGTTGGTAAATACCTTTTGTTTTACCGTCCCGTAGTTGATGGAATTGAACTTGTAAGGGTAATTCATGGTGCAAGAGATATTCAAAATTTGTTTGAATAAGTCATTTATATTTTTTTGTCAGTTATGTGATAGCTAGGGTAAGCTATGCTAACGCATTACCCCTACATTAACAAAGAGCGATCGCACGCTGTAGTAATTCTGTCATGGTTGAAGAATTTGAATGGCTTTTTACTATTGATGATATCAAGTCTTTGAGTTAATTATGCGATACCGTCGGTAAGCTTCGCTAACGCACTACTTCCATATTAACCAACGAAGAGCGATTTTATTATTTCTTGACTATGTAAAATGTGTGATTATCTTTTATTTTATGATCTACACTAACAGCAATCTTTGTTTTTTCAGTAATTGGCAGTTCAGGATATTCTGTATTATCTAATTGAATTGTTAAAATAGGTTTTTTATAAAATCTACCTTCTTTTGTTTCGATAATTAGCATATCTCCAACTTTTATCGTATAGTCTTCTATTTCAAATGCCAATACTTTAGACATCTCCGAAAACTATCTAACCTTCACCACAACTGCTTTTGAGGAAATGAAGGTTAAGTGCAAAGATACTCAGATTATACGCTATAATCAGTGCTGAAGATGCCTGCTATTGGGAATTAGCC
>NZ_BJCE01000067.1:0-24108 GCF_005402885.1 Sphaerospermopsis reniformis | reverse complement strand
AAAAAGTGTGCATTTTTGGGGATTTCAAGAGATGGCAAAGAAATTTTCAAATCTCCTCCTGACTCCTGACTCCTGACTCCTGACTCCTATGCCCTCACGGAAAGACTTTCTCAGCAACCCCTAACTAGAACACCGATTCATTAATCGTAAGGGCGAAGCATTCGGACAGAATATGAACTGGTTTCAGCGATAGGTTATCACCCGAATGCTTCGCCCCTACAAGAAACAGAAAAAATTTTTAACACCCACTTACTTAAACCTCAAAAACAAAATCCACTTACATTTTGATATGTAAGTGGACTTGTTGATTATTTTAAGTGGAGCTTATGGGAATTGAACCCATGTCCAAATTGGGTATTTACCCCCCGCTCATTCACAGGTTTAGCCTTTCTGACCCTCAAGGCGGGAATCGTTCATTGTCCCGAACGTAGGATGCTCTGATTTAGTCTTAGCCAGCAAGCCAACCAGAGAACGCTTACTGGAGCATCCGTTGGGGTTAGGTCTCTAGTCCTTAACGGAGTCAAACCAGAGACGCTCGGACCTATAAGAGGCTATTAGGCAGCAACTAGGGCTTCCTTACGAGCAAAGCTTACGATATTGTTCGCATTTACTTTTTGTTTGAGCCTTTGATTTGCGAGAGGAGACTCACTCTCGACCTGAATCACAGAGCAGCTTTCGCCAACCTGTCGAAACCGTTAAAGCCCCATGCGCTTTATATTTCTATTATAGTATGCCGTTTTGCAATTGTGTTGGGTTGATCAAAAAAATTTTCTTGTCTTTGGGTATTGGTTATTGGGCATTGGGTTATTAACTTCCCCCTGCTTCCTGCCTCCTGCCTCCTGCCTACTGCCTCCTGCCTCCTAACTTCTGCCTCCTGCCTCCTGCCTACTGCCTCCTGCCTCCTAACTTCTGCCTCCTGCCTCCTGACTCCTGCCTCCTGCCTCCTGCCTCCTGCCTCAAGAGGGCAACCACAGGGGGTTTGCTCCTACTGCCTCCTGCTGTAAACAACAAAATCAAACACATAATGCGCCATTTCTAACTTAGAACAAGGGGGAATTTCTATTTCTCTTCCTTCTTTATCTAAAAATACCGCTTGATTATGATCACTCCCAAAACCACTGCCAATTTTATCAATAGGGTTGGCTACAATTGCATCTAATTTCTTTCTCTGTAATTTCTCTTTCGCAGGTGTGATAATATCCCCGGTTTGTGCTGCAAAACCGATTAATAATTGCTGGGGTTGTTTAATTTTCCCTAGTTCAGCAACTATATCGGGTACTGGTGTAAGGGGTAAATTTTCGGGAAGCGATCGCTTAGGTAATTTCTCTACACTATAATCTCTCGGTTTCACATCCGCAACCGCCGCAGACATGACTATTATATCTGCATTTCCTAACTGTTCTAACATTACTTGCTGCATTTGAGCCGCACTCACTACGGAAATTGCTTTAACTCCTAAAGGTGCATCCCAACTCCTTGGACAATGTACTAATGTTACCTTTGCACCTCTATGCAATGCTGCCTGTGCTAATGCTAATCCCATTTTACCCGTGGAAGGATTGCCTATAAACCGCACCGGATCTAAATATTCTCTCGTTCCCCCAGCACTGATTAAAACACGCTTCCCGCTTAAATCTCTTTTTCCTTGGGTATGCAATAAAGATTGAATATAAACAAATATTTCTTCTGGTTCGGCCATTCTTCCTGCACCGATGCGATCGCACGCTAACAACCCAGAACCAGTTTGCATACCATAAAATCTTTTGTCTGTCAATAGTTGCTGCCAATTTCTTTGTACTGCTACCTGTTCCCACATATCCGTATTCATAGCGGGTGCTAATAAAACAGGACAAGTAGAAGCCAAGACAGTATTTGTTAATAAATTATCTGCCATCCCATAAGCTAACTTAGCTAAAGTATTAGCAGTTAAAGGCGCAATCACAATTAAATCCGCCCATTCTCCCAATTCGATATGTAGGGGTTGAGAATAAACAGGTTGCCAAAAATGCTCATCAGTATAAGCTTGATGACGGGATAAAGTTGCAAAAGTCAAAGGTTTGATAAATTCTTGAGCAGAATTGGTGAGAATCACTCGCACTTCTACACCAGATTTAAACAAACTAGAAACCAATTCACAAACTTTATAAGCTGCAATACCGCCGCATATAGCAACAATAACTTTTTTGGATTTGGGATTTATAAATGATGGCATTATCTCTTTATTTTATTTAATACTTCTTTAGGGACTTGATCTTCAGGAATTGGAAATCCATGATAGGTTAGATAACCTTGTTCATCAAAGGTATTGTCTGAATGAAACACATAAAATTGATCTGTTTCTTTATGAAATCCATAACGTTTTTCACTATTTTCATTACTATTACATACAGAACTATTTAACACTTTTTGAGCTTCTTGATCTTTTAAATTCATAGGTGTAGCATTTTTCCAATATCCTGAAGGATCATGTTTAGAATGAAGTTTATAACGAGGACATATTTTGATAGCTTGGGTAATTTGAGTTAAATTCTTGACAGTTCTATTTTCTAAATCATTTGTACCTTCTTGAAATTTAACTTCAATGTTTTCTGTAATAAAATCAGGGTTATTTTGTAAACTAATTAATATTCCTGGAAGTTTAACAGCACCAGCTAATGAACTTGAAGAAACATCTTGTTTTTGATAGTGACATTTACAATCATTGAAAAAATCCTGTACATCTATAAAAGGTCCCTTACTTAAAAGTCTCAGTAGAATCATAGCGATTTTTTGTTGTTCAGAATTTTTTGAATTTTTATTCTGAAAAATCCATTGACTAATAGTTAACTCAGAGGATAGTTGTTGAGAAGAAAAACTACTATGAGTTTGAATCGGATCACCATTTTGAAGAACACTGATTTCCTCTAGAATTTCCAAGATATGTTTCATTAATTCATCAGCTTCATAATTATTAGATGCTTGTCCAATAAAAGAAAGCTCATTAATCAAAAAGTGCATTTATAGTAACTCCATTAAATCTTTTTCAGCTTGATCGAAAAAACCATCAGGCCATTTATCAATCCCTCCATCTGGATAAATTCGAGGAGTAATAATTTCTGTTGTTGGTTGTCCTTTTTTTAAATATCTTTCAAAGTAGTTAATTTGCACTTTATCAGCCTCAAGTTTATTATGTCTTACTGCTTTACGAATACCATTGAGAACATGATCGCTATGAGTTTCTAATATTATTTGAATACCACAACTTGCTGCTAAGGCAATTAATTCTCCCATCTTAGATTGTCCTCTAGGATGAAGATGTGCTTCTGGGTTTTCTAATAAAATCAATGTATCTGAGGCAGCAGATAATATAGCGACAATAATTGGTAAAGTATAGGTAATTCCAAATCCTACATTAGTAGAACGATAGGAATTATTATCTTCATAGGAATATTGTAAACTTGCTATATCCATCCCTGGATGTAGTTCTATATCAACTCTTGTTCCAGGACTAATTTCTCCTAACCAGGCTTCAACTTGACTTTTTAAAATATCAGACTGTGCTAATGGATGCGATAGTTGACTATGGGGAATTTTTTTATATTCATTTATGGATAGGAAATGGGGAGTAAATTCTCCTTGACTTCCAATCTGTTGATGTTGTCTAACTTTAAAATCAGACATTTGGAAATAATTTCTAGGTGCGATTCTTTCTGCTTTTAAGTAATGAAAGTTATCATTAAAAAGTCCTGAATTATAAATTGCTGCATCAATTTCTAAATTAGGAGATAATCTCATTATATCTGATTGACGATCACAATCAAAAATCCAAGTACCTTTAATATCATTATTCATGCCAATTTCAAAAGTTATTACATCGTCTTTAGCTCTCTTGAAAAGTGCATCTTTTCCAGTACCTATAGATACTAAATCACCGTTTAATGCTAAACCTACCCTATCTAATAAATCGTCCTGCAAACAAGATTGACGTAATAGTAATAGAGATTGCAATACAGACGATTTACCAGTGCTATTTAAACCCGCCAGTAGAGTTAATGGCTTTAAAGAAAAAGACTGATTTTCAAACGGTTTAAAATTTTTTAAAGTTAAAGAACTTAGCATGATAAAACCTCTTGAACTATTTGATTAATTTTTTCAAAACGATATTTAACTTTACTAGATGCTTGAGATATAGATTTCAAAAAATCAGGATCATTTTCCATTTTTTGTTTAAATTTATCATTCAGAGTTTCTTTATGATTGATTAACTTTTCAATTTCTTGAGCAGTTAACTTGCTTAAAGTAACTGACCACAATTCAAACAGAGATTTATTAACTGGGGACTTTTGAGGTTTACGAAAAGCCCTATTTCCAAAAATATTATAAGCTGCTTTCATAGCTATAATCAACTTATTCTCTATTTCTTGGATTAAATTATCTTCTATTGTATTTAATTTTTTCATTGCTTCATTTAAAAAATAAGTGTGACCTTTATTTTCGGGATAATCTTGATAGTTTGTTAAAGTAAAAGCAATAAAATATAGTATAAGTTCATGATCTTCGAGGCGTTTATTTTTCTTTTTAGTTAAATTTATTACTCTTTTAAATTCTGGTAAATTAGCTAATTTCTTCAGAATTTGTATCGGTTTACCTGGATTCATTGCTTGGCGCAATTCCTGGTTATTAAGAGGTAATCCACCAGTATTAATTCTTTGAAAAATATTATATTTTACTTCATCAGGAGTTCCAGGTTCAATTAAACATACTGTTAATTCTGTTTCTTCTATTCTTCTTTGATAAGCACGAGGTAAATCATTATATTTCTTGTTTTCTAAATCTTTAAGAAATTGTAATTCAGTTAATGTAAGTTCTTGATCAATAATAAATTTTTTAAATGTATTAATTCTTTGTAAACCATCTATTACTAACCACTTATCATCATTAGTAGCATCTATATAAAATATGGGAATAGGAATCCGAATTAACAGAGATTCAATTAAACGACTTTTGGCTTTAGGTGTCCAAATATCAGATTGTCGGTAAAATTCAGTATCTAAATCAATTTCATCATGCTTGATTCTTCTTAGTAGTACATCCATTGTCATTGGTTTAGTTTTAACCCTGATTTTAGTCGGATCAAATGGTTCTAAATTTTCATCATCATCATCATCAAATTTAAACTCATTTTCTAATTCATCTTCTTGATCTAGTAATTCCATCTGTTGATTATTTGTGATCATTATGACAACCGTTCCTAATTAATTAGATACAAAAGACTGTATATCATTCTCTAATGATACCAAATAATTCATCTACACAAATCATTTAGGTGTTGACTGATATCATGGCTCGCTTGGCATAAGCCTGTCTTATTATTGCATCCATTTGTATGGATCTGTTTGAATCATGTAATGATTATTTGCATAAAATTATTTATATAAGGGTTTAGCAAGGCCAAACCCTTACAGAATTCTGAATTGTTAGATAAAATCTCTATGCTTCGTCGTAGGGTTCTAAATCTAATAGGTAGATATAAGGCTCAACTAATTCTGGACGCTGAAAGGCGATCGCTCGCAGTAAATGCCAATCATTTAAACCCTCAAAAGCATTGCTATAATTATCCAATTCCAGACGAGTAGCCAAATCTTTTACATCTGTTGCTGTCATAGCAGCAATTTCTTTTCTGGAAACGCTTAGAGTTGTCATAATGCTTGCCCCTCCCTTTTGCAGCACTCGCATTCAGCCGTAGGTGGAGTTGAGCTAAATGAGCTAAAATATCCCACCCAATCTATATTACTAATTAGTGGGCATGAAATTTGTAAATATTTAGCTGATTTTTCTCCTCAATTGTAAAAAATTGATAACTTAACCATCCGCAATTGTCTTGATCACAAATTTTCGCAATACCTCCAGCATTTCTAAATTAATTTCATGTCCCATCACAAATTCATGATATTCGACTACCACTCCTAATGCTTCTGCCACTGCCTTAGCTTTGGTAGCAGCTGACAATGGTACAACTTGATCCTGTGTGCCGTGCATAATTAATGTGGGTGGAAAATTGCCTTTTTGTAAGTTAGCAAGTTGAGGATGTGGATACCCACTCATGACAACTAAACCAGCCAAGGGTAAAGTTAAACCTACATCCAACGTCATGGCACCACCTTGAGAAAACCCACTCAAAACGGTGCGAGACAAAGGCACTCCTGTCATGCTTTCTAAAGACTGCAACCAATCTATCAGTAATTGACGACTTTCTGGCAATCCTTGATACATATTCTCGTCCCGCAAGTCATACCACGCCCTACCAACTGGGGAATAGGGATAGGGATAAGGGGCATTGGGAAACAAAAATTCACAATCAGGTAAATTGAAATAAGAGGATAAAGATTCTACATCTTGGGCATTTGCACCCCACCCGTGTAACGTGACGATGAGGGCGGCTGGTTTTTGCTTTGTTTTTGGCGAAATTCTAATGAAATCTAAAGTCATGATCAATTATGTTGTTAGTTATTTAGTTAGGGCTGGTAATTGGTAATTGCTAAAAACTCTTAACTGTCCCCAGTCCCCAGTCACCAGTCCCCAGTCCCCAGTCACCAGTCACCAGTCCCCCGTCACCAATCACCAGTCCCCAGTCCCTATTTAACTTCTGTTTTTTCTGGTTCTTGGGTTTTGATTTCTACTTCTGTGCGTTTGGAAAAACCCCAGGTTAAGACTATGGCGATCGCACTTACCATGATCCATTGCGGTGGTACTAAAGCTTCGTTAATGACTTTGATTAATAGACGTAAACCCACAAACGCTACAGTGATATAACCTGCGTCTGCTAAATTTTCATATTCATCTAACCAGCGAATAAATAACCCGGCCATAAATCGCAGGGTGACGATACCGATGGTTGTACCGGTGAGGACTAACCAGGTTTCTTGGGAAACGGCGATCGCTGTTGTCACACTATCTAAGGAAAAGGCTAAATCTGTAAAGGCAATTACTGGTATAACTTGCCATAGAGAACTGTATTTTGGTCCGTGATGATGATGATCTTCGTCTTCCTGGGATGTGAAGTGTTGGAATACCAACCACAACAGGTAAGCAGCACCCAATAATTCAAATTGCCAGAATTTTTGTACCCAAGTAGCTGTTAGCAGTAGGGTAATTCTTAAAACATAAGCAAATACTAAACCAATGTTTAATGCTTGACGTTCTAGTTTTTGATCTTCTAGTCCTTGGGCGATCGCAGCGAGGGCGATCGCGTTATCTGCTGATAGTACCGCTTCTAAAAAAACTAGGATCAGTAATACTATCAGTGCTTCAACACTAATATGAAAGTGTAAGTAATCAAATATTTGGTCTAGCATTCCAATTTCTCAAACAACGGAAAATTTTAAATTAACAGCAATATATATTTTTACGATAGCTACTGTAATAAATTGCTACTTTTTCTAGTATACCATGATTCTGACAGAATTAGGTGACTGGTGACTGGTGACTGGTGATTGGTGACTGGTGACTGGTGATAGGTGATAGGTGACTGGTGACAGGTGATAGGTGATAGGTGACAGTAATTTTAAAACCACGAATTATTCCATCCTGTAAATCCCAGAAACTAGGAAAATAATGCAAAAATCATCCGCGTTTATCTGCGTTCATCTGCGTTTAATTTTTAGTATTTCATCCTGTACATCCTTTAATCCTGGTTATCCTGATTCAGACAAAGTTAGGTGACAGGTGACAGGTGACAGTAATTTTCTGATTCAGAAATTTTCCATCTCTTTAATTATTTTCATTGTCTCTACACTGACGGTACACACTCTCATCAACAAATCTATTACCTGTTCTTTATAATCTGCAAACCGATAAGTATTAAACTTTTCCGCAATGGTGGGATCTTTGGGTTTCTTTTCTTTATATTGATCTAATATCCATTCTAATGCACTCCGATTTCCTAACATATATTCCCAAGCTATTTCAGGAACTCCTGTTAATGTGGTAATATCATCTAAGATGATTACACCTTTATTTTTATCTGCTTTCAATTTAACTTTGATGGTTTTTTGTCGGTCCCTGAGCGAAGTCGAAGGGGGAAGCGAAGTCGAAGGGGTGAGCGAACTTGTACTGAGCCTGTCCTGAGCCTGTCCTGAGCGGTGTCGAAGGGCGGTGTCGAAGGGCGAAGTCGAAGTAGTCGAAGAGTTGTCTTTCTCTCGGTCCCTGAGCGAAGTCGAAGGGGTGTCTTTTAAGGGAATATCCACACGGGTTAATTTATAAGGGGTAACAGTTTCATAATTGATATGTAATTTCATGAGTTGTTTTCCCCAGTTTACCCATTTTTGGAAGTTTTCATAATAGGGTAATCGGGGAAATTCGCGTTTTAAATTTAGTTCGTATTTTTTGCGGTATTCAGGGTTATGTAATACTGCATAAGTATAATGGAAGATGTCTATTTTTGTGATTGTTTCATTTTGATAATGGGTTTGAATTTGTTTTAGTCCCCAGTCTGTTATATTATCAATGCGGTTTCCTTCTTTGTCGTAACGATATAATGCAACTCCATGAGTACCTCTTGAACCTAAACCACCATCATAAAAACAATTTGTAGAAAAAACGACAAAAGGAACTTGTTTATGAACTGTCAAGCAAATTACTAAATTATCTTGAGATTTACGAAAAAATGACTCCATTTGATACAGTCTGTGAATTAAAATCTTACCAAGATAAAAGTATTGTTTTACAAAAGGTCTATAAATTGATGAAATTACAGCTTTTGAATTAAATTTTAATTGTGACCCTTTTTTAAGGTGTTCTTCTAACTCAGCAGTCCATTTAATACTTCTATCCACAAAATCGCTAATATCAGTATTTCGTTCTGATTCTTTCCATCTTTGTTTTTCTTTTTCATAAATATCACAGAAAAATTCAATTTTTGATTTTAAATTATTTTCATCTAAATCATAAACCCATTCATCTCTGTTAGAAACAGCACCTAAAGAGAATAACTTGAATAATGCACTTTCATCTTTACTACTCTTAGTTTCTTGGTTGACTAATGGTAATAAAGTATTAAAATCAGTATCATCAAGATTTATCCAGTTGTTATTAACGTCTGGAGTAATTCTTGTAAAATTAATTTTCTCAATTTTATTAAATGCAATAAACTTTAATTTATCTTCAGCAGTTTCTAAATCAGGTCTATTTGTATAGTATATTAAACATGGTGTATCACGCTTGACATTTTTCTTGATTAAAAAACTAATAGCTACACCAGCTTGAATCCCAAAAACATTATGCTTAGTACCTGAAATTTTTGGATTAGACCTAACATCTCCACCTAAATCAATAATATAAATTTCGCTAAATTCATTAGCAATAACTTTTCTAAAACCATCAAATGCTTTTGCATTAATAAAAGATGAATTAGTAATAAATGCTATAATACCATTATGATTTAATCTATTTGTAGCCCAACGTAAGAAACGTATATAAGGATCATAAACTTTTGTTTTCTGTGCATTACTATATTTTACATAACTTTCTTTAATTAATTTATCTATTGCTGGATAATCACGATTAGCATTATTATCGTTTTCATTTTGTTGATTTGCATTATAAGGAGGATTCCCAATAATAACCGAAATAGTCCGATCATTCTGTCTTTTAATCCTCTCCGTATTCTCCAACGTCATCGCAAACAAATCCATTTGCTTACCTGCAAACAACGTATTATCCAAAGTATCCACAAAACAAATATTTTCAAACTCCTCATAAACCCCCATCTTCTGTTTATAAGTATATTCAATATTCAAATTCGCTATATAATAAGGTAAAATTGCTACCTCATTACAATGAATCTCATGTTGATATTTATGCTGTAAACTATGGGGAGGTAAATAATCAATTAACTCAGTAATAAACGTACCCGTACCCGTCGCAGGATCTAAAATTTCTACATCTTTATCCCCTAACAATTTACCAAAATGTTTATGTACTAAAAAATCCACACTTTCAATCATAAACCTAACTATTTCATTAGGGGTATACACAATACCCAACCTATCCGCAGCTTTGGGATTATATGCTTTATAAAAATTCTCGTATAATGCTTTGAGAAACTTCTGTTTTTCTTGATGATTAACAATATTAGCAGCAGTTCTTTTAATTACCGCATAATATCTTTCAATACTTCCCAAAGTATTCCGCTTTAAACTTCCAGTAAAAAACGTCGAAATTACCCCTTGTAACTCCCTCGCAACATTATTTTCTTGATGAAACTGCGACTCACTGAAAATATTAATAAAAATATCCTCAGTCAAAATATGTTGAATCATCATTTCCCGAATATCTAACAAACTAATTTCCGGGTTAATGGACTTTTTACAAAGTTCCCAAAACTTATTTCTTGCAGTTTCAAAAGATTGATTATTCCCCTCTTGACAATCAATCAACTTTCTGAGAGAATCTAATATAATGGGAATGTCTTGTTTAAAAACCTCTATCGCTTCTCGAAAGTCCCGCACTTCAGGACGGACAAAATTTATAAAGTTATTAATAATACCATCTAGCGCGTCTGCATCTTGCATAGATACGCGCATTGTTTCTGTACCACCTTGAATTAAAACCGCAGTTTGGGAATCTTCAAATAAAATATTACTATCAGGATAACCTTTATTTAATTTCTTCTCAATTTCCTGATCTAAATTATCATATTCGTCTTTAGCTTCCCAGTAACCCCAATCTAACCGCAAAGCATCTTTAACTGTACCATCAGGATAAACGACTTTACCATTAGGTAATTTAAAATCTAACTCAGGGATAAGCAGAAAATCACGAGGTTTGCAATATTCATTTAACAGATTTTGAAAAGCGAAACGAATAGAAGTTTCCTTTCTTGAACCACCAAACTGGATGATTTTTTGGACTTCTGTTTGATATTGGGTGACTAATAATCTGGACATAAATTACTAAAAGCTGACTAATTAACCTGTTTTTCTATCTGCGTTAATCGGCGTTCATTTGCGTTTAATTATAATAATTATATGTGATTTTTGATGCAAAGACAAGAGAAAATAAGTAAAGAATTATTGCAAAAACAATATATTAGTTAATCTAAAGTGTTAAGATATAATAAATTATGGTAAAATCCTTGATCATCAAAATATAAAACTAATCATCTAAAAATATGAGCCTTTCCATTGAGTCTGTTATCAGTGAAATCGAGCAATTAAGTCTAATAGAAAAAATGGGGATATTAGAGTATTTGGTAAAGGAGATTAAGCAATCAGTAGAAGCAGTTGCAGTAACTCCAAAGCCCAAGTATAAAGTAACTGATTTTCATGGTATTGCTCCCAATTTACTTGCAGGAAAAGATGCCCAAGAATTGGTAAATCAGATGCGTGATGAGTGGGAAGAACGGGAAGAACGGAGATAGCAAAAATGAAAATTGAACCCATTTTAAAACTTTCTGATCAACAAGTTTTAGAGTTGACGGAATTACAAATGAAACCGGAAGAAGATAGACGTTTGAGTGAGTTGCTAGACAGACAACAAGCTGGTATTCTCACAGAATCAGAACATCCTGAATTACAAGCACTAATGCAAATTTATCAGGAAGGTTTATTGAGAAAAGCTACTGCATTAAGTGAAGCTGTAAAACGTGGATTAATAAAAGAATTAGATGGGTATCTTATTTATCATTAATAAAATCAATAAATTGCGATACCGCATCATATTGATCAGGAATAGCTAAAAACTGCAATAATAACTCTTGATCCAAATCTGGAAAAAACCGACTGCGGTTAACTTCCTCATATTCCAAAACAGCATTTAAACTAAAAATTTGAATTTTATGATTTCTCCAAAACCAAACTTCAGGAACTCCCTTAGGTTTATATAATTCAGTTCTATTAATTGAACCACTACTAACGATAATTTCAATCACAATATCAGGAACTTCTTTATTAGTACCAATACAATAAGATTCATCTGGTGTTCCCGAAGCATAACCCGCTGCTTCTAAAGTAAAACCACCCCTACCATAAAACCGAATCCCCTTATATCTCATGTATGCTTCTAATAAATAGGAAAGGGTTTTTTTCACATATTCATGTTTATCACCAATAGGAGACATTATTTCCAGCACCCCTGCTAAATATGCCAATTTTACAGCATGATTTTCTTCTAACTGGACTTCAATAGTTTTAAACTGTTGCCAAGAAACACCAGGTACAGTTATCAGTTTTTCTGTTTCCTGTTCTAAAAGTGGAACTGTCATAGAACAAACCGCTATTATTTTTAATCAATTATAAGCTGTTGTGCATTTAATTTGTATAAGTGGAACAGGCCTCTTGCCTGTTAAACAATAGTTCAGAATATTAGGATTATACAATTTAGCTGTGTAACAGCTTACTCTCTAGCAATAAAGCAGATTGCAGATCAATAGACATCTCCAGAAAAGAAATTATGGAACTTATTTATGGGGGCAGGGCGAAGCTTATGGGATATCTAGATGTCTGATTTTTACGTTAAATTATCGCCCAAATGCTTCGCCCCTACAGTTTCCGCAGTAGGTGATCACCCGAATGCTAAACCCCTACGGTTAAAATACGTTCTGGGAAAATGACAGCAACTTATCCAGCAAACTATTTGCTAAATCAAGTAAATCAAGATCACAAATATGAAGATAACGCGCTAGAATATCGCTAATAGCTAATATTTTTTGATCTTCCCTAGAAATCTGCAAACATTCTTCTAAATCTACAGCTAAATCAAACAGTGGCCTATCTCGTAAACGATACCTAATTTTTACTGCTATATCATCATTACTTACTAAAAATTCTTTAATAGTATCTAATAAAGAATGATTCAATATTTCATCATCATCCCATGTTTCTAACCAATCTCCATCGGCATCTTCAACATAAAGATGTACATAATTTACTCCATATTCTAACCAGTCTTGTTGCATTCTGCGGGCTGCTGCTAAAATTTCAGCAAATTCATCTACTTGAGTAATGCTGTTCATTTCTTTTTGGTTAAGCATAAATGCTGATAAATGCTGTCGTAAACAGGTAACGATTTAGGCAAGGACTCAGGTGTTCAATATCAACAATTGGATATCAGGAAAAGTTGACATACTTTCCTTGGGACAGATGATCACTGTTGTACAGCGCCACATTTACTAACTGGTTGATAAAATCATTTTCGCCAGGATTGTAACTTAAAAACAATCCTCGCTCTATTTCCCACATTTGCAGGGCATTTTGCCACTTTTCATATTTTTGACCATGAAATTCTTTACTAACACTGGTGATTTGAATACAAAGTGGTTTGTGTTGATGATTACTAACGATTAAATCTGTCGCCATAGAAAGGTCAGCAATATAACGCTGCCAAACATTCCCTTCACGACGCACAATATCTTGGGCTATTGATTTAATCATATCATCATCCAACTGATTAAACTCCCCTGCCATCATTTTTTTCTTCCAAATATAAAATTTGGCATCTGTTGAGTTGATCCACTTAGGAAATAAATAACCATACCAATACCTTTCATTGGCTGTCATTTGCTCAAATTTTGCTTGTCTGGCTGCTTCGGAAGGTAATGATTTAATTAGTAGCCAAATTGTAGAGTCTGTAATTACCTCTAGGAGAAACGCAAGCACATAAGGTTTAGCAGTCAGGGAACCAGGGCGAGTATATTTAACCCAACGATTGATCTCATTTAATCTTTTGGCTAACTGAGGATCTATTGTTGCGGCTCTCTCGCTTAATAACTTTAGTTTATCCTTTATTTCTTTTGCTTGCAAACTACGCCCTACTTTTGAGTCACTAAACTAAATAAACATTTTGTTTTCAATTTATACCTGGGAACAGATGTATATGATTCATGTTTTGGTGTATTTGGTGTTAAAGTTTGGTTTTTGGTAAAGTTTTGGTAAAGTTTTGGTAAAGTTTTAGTAAAATTTTGGTAAAATTTACTTAATTAAAGAAAGATTGTATTGACATTTTTGGACAAAGGTTGTATTTGCCAAAATTTGAGGATTTCACAACTCTGGTTTTACCCAGTTAGCTGGTGCAAAATACTTACTGCCACAGTAGTTAGTATACTATCTTTTGGTTTCAGTCTCTACCACTCTGGTTGTTTATTTTCTGCAACTGGGGATACACTTTTTTATTTGCTGATACTTTTCTATCTTATCCTGTTTCCCGGTACAAAATGTACTGTTTTTCTTTCCCTCAATCATACTTAATATTTTCTTTAGCTTTTATCTCCTCAGTGGCTTATTTTTGCTTATTTATGACTTTTGTCAACTGGGTTACTGGGATATCTACTTCTAGTTCTGTCTAAAATGTACAAATTATATGATAACGAACCACAAAGGACGCAAAGGACACAAAGAAGGAATAAAATGGGATATCACACAATTTGATAATTTTGTGATAGACAGTTGGATTCATCTAGCTTAATGAAAATCTAAACAATATTTGCCAAAACTTTGCTAACAATAGTTTTCAGTCACAATAATGTTTACATAATTCATCATGTCTCAACCGACGATAGAATCCATCCTACAGGAAAAGCGTCTGTTTCATCCAGCTAGTGATTTTTCCCAAAAAGCTCAAATCAAAAGTTTGGAAGATTATCAGCGTCTTTATGATACCGCAAAAGCTGACCCTGAGAAATTTTGGGCAGATTTAGCGGAAAATGAGTTACATTGGTTTGAAAAATGGGATACTGTGCTAGATTGGCAACCTCCTTTTGCGAAGTGGTTTGTCAATGGCAAGATTAATATTTCTTATAACTGTCTTGATAGACATCTAACGACTTGGCGTAAAAACAAAGCGGCTTTGATTTGGGAAGGTGAACCAGGTGATTCTCGCACGCTAACTTATGCTCAGTTACATCGTGAAGTTTGTCAATTTGCTAATGTGCTGAAACAGTTGGGTGTGAACAAGGGCGATCGCGTGGGAATTTATATGCCCATGATACCCGAAGCGGCTATTGCTATGTTAGCCTGTGCGAGAATAGGCGCACCTCATAGCGTTGTTTTTGGTGGTTTTAGTGCGGAAGCTTTGCGCGATCGCTTAAATGATGCTCAAGCAAAAGTAGTAGTTACTGCTGATGGTGGTTGGCGTAAGGATGCAATTGTACCGCTTAAAGAACAGGTGGATAAAGCTTTAGCAGATAACGCCGCACCCAGTGTTACAGATGTCTTAGTGGTTAAACGCACCGGTCAAAAAACCCATATTGAACCAGGAAGGGATCACTGGTGGCATGATTTACAACAAGGTGTATCCGCTGACTGTCCGGCTGAACCAATGGACAGCGAAGATATGCTATTTGTGCTTTATACCTCCGGTAGTACGGGTAAACCCAAGGGGGTAGTACACACTACAGGCGGTTATAACCTATACAGCCATATTACCACAAAATGGATTTTTGATTTACAGGACACAGATGTATATTGGTGTACTGCTGATGTAGGTTGGATTACGGGACATAGCTATATTGTTTATGGTCCTCTTTCCAACGGTGCAACTACTGTAATGTATGAAGGTGCGCCCCGTGCATCTAATCTTGGTTGTTTCTGGGATGTGATTGAAAAATACGGTGTAACAATTTTTTATACTGCTCCTACCGCTATCCGCGCCTTTATCAAAATGGGTGAACACCATCCTAAATCCCGCAATCTTTCATCCTTGCGGTTGTTGGGTACTGTCGGTGAACCTATCAACCCCGAAGCTTGGATGTGGTATCATAAAGTGATTGGTGGTGAACGTTGCCCCATCGTTGATACTTGGTGGCAAACGGAAACTGGTGGTGTTATGATTACACCTTTACCCGGTGCAATTCCCACTAAACCCGGCTCCGCTACCCGTCCTTTCCCTGGTATTATTGCGGATATTGTGGATTTAGAAGGTAACACAGTTCCCGATAATGAAGGTGGTTATTTAGCTGTACGTCATCCTTGGCCGGGAATGATGCGGACTGTGTACGGTGATCCTGAGCGTTTCCGTCGCACTTATTGGGAACATATTCCGCCCAAAGATGGTAAATATACTTACTTTGCCGGTGATGGTGCAAGAAAGGATGAAGATGGCTATTTCTGGGTCATGGGTCGTGTGGATGACGTGCTAAATGTGTCTGGACACCGCTTAGGGACTATGGAAGTAGAATCTGCGTTAGTTTCCCATCCGGCGGTTGCTGAGGCTGCGGTGGTTGGTAAACCTGATGAGTTGAAGGGTGAAGAAGTTGTAGCTTTTGTGACCTTAGAGGGAACTTATCAACCCAGTGAGGAGTTGAGTAAGGAACTGAAAAAGCACGTTGTCAGTGAAATTGGTGCGATCGCTCGTCCTGGGGAAATTAAGTTTACTGATGCACTGCCAAAAACGCGATCGGGTAAAATTATGCGTCGGTTGTTACGGAATTTAGCTGCGGGTCAGGAGGTATCGGGAGATACTTCCACTCTTGAGGATCGCAGTGTTTTGGATAAGTTGCGGGAAGGTGCTTAGTTTAGGTTAAGCTCACGCAGAGACGCAGAGGCGCAGAGAGTTGAATTAATATGGGGTGGGCAATTTTGCTTACCCTATATTTTGGGAAGCAAATTATAACTGAATTAAGATAGGGATATATATAACATAATGAGGGATGCACTCGGACAAAGAGGTGAGAGGATATTTGAAGTTTTAATCACTAAATTTCACTCTGATGATGGTCCCATTTTTAAGCCTCAGTTTTTAGGAGATAAATGGCAGTATGTTGATTTTATTGTTGAGTTAGTAGGTGCTGGTTGTTATATTCCTTATTTTTTTGTCCAAGTCAAAACTACCAGACAAGGTTATACTAAGAAAGATAAACGTTTAAAGGTGCAAGTAAAAAAGGAATCTGTACTTGGTATAGCATCTTATCCAGCACCAACTTATATAGTGGGAATTGATGAAGTTCAAGAAGTCGGTTATTTAGTTTCTGCTAATGGTGAAAATTTAACATCTCTCTCAAGTTTATCTACTAATTTTCCTATTAATAAACAGAATAGAGAAATCCTTTGGAATGAGGTCAATAATTTTTGGCAACCGTACACACAGAATATACAGAAAATTTTAAGTTCCCAATTTACTGATCAACAATGGAGATAAAACAATGCAAACAGAACAACCTTGGTATATTGGTTTCCGTTCAGAAGCTTTAGCTGTTGTTTACTTGACTCGTCGTGATGATTTGATTGTTTCTCAACAACAAAAAGACACAGGATTAGATTTATTAGTAACCATCACCCAAGATGGTAAGTCTAGCGGTAGAATGTTTGGGGTAGAAGTGAAAGCAACAGCTTCTAGTTCTAATTTGATTCAGCATGATAGTATTTTTAAGCTAAAAAATAAAAGATATAACAATTTGAATGTCTTGAGAGATTTACCATTTCCCGTTTGCTTGTTTTTCTTTACATTAGATAATGATGAAGGTTACTATAGATGGATTTTAGAACCTATTCTCAAAGATGGAAATAATGTGGCATTGAAATTTAATGAAAATGAGGAATTTAAAAACCTGAATGATGAGAAAATAGATGATATTATTGCGATGGTTAATAATTGGTATGACCATAAAAGTAATTTAATAAAATTGTAAAAATCATGAAAGAAGTAATAACACCGACAAGTAAAAGTTATAAGGAATATTTAATTTCATCTCTCCAAGATGTTGAAGAAGCTGCTGCATATTTAGAAACTTTTTTACAATTGGATGAAGAAGTCCGTGAACCTGAAGTTTTACGTTCTGCATTAAAGAATATTATTGATGCACGGTTAGCAGCAAATAATCTTTCGGAAACTGCTAAACAGAAATATCAACAACTTGATCAGATTTTATCTGCAAGTTTCGGAGATGAGATTTATAGTTTAGTTGAGTTTTTAGATGTTTTGGGATATCGAATTAAGTTAGAGGTTAAAGATAGTTAGTTTTAGGGTGATGGATAGTTTAGCTGAGTTTCATGCAAACAAGCAAGGTTTTTTTTGTGTATTTTTGTATATGTATAGTGAAGTTACGTTAAAAATTATAGAATAGCAACAAAAACTTTGATAATGTTGATTTTTGTGCAAAACTAGAAGGGATTACCCGATAATTGGGAAATTGGGAAAGGATAAAAATTAATGATCATAAATCAGGAACACAGTATATGCAAGTAAGACAAGAAATTTTTGATACCTATTGGCGATTTGCGGCTATGCGTCAGGAAGTATTTTTTAACAAACTTAAAAATGTACCTCCTCCTTGGACGAGTGATCCTATTCTTAATACTTATAAATTTTGTAATGCTTATCGAGTAAGTGATCGAGTTTCTCAATATCTGATCAAAAATGTCATTTATGATGAGAATAGAAGCAAAAATGAAGAAGAGGTATTATTTAGAATACTACTATTTAAAATCTTTAATAAAATAGAAACTTGGGAATATTTAGAAAGCAAAATAGGAAATTATATTACACTGTCTAATTTTGATTTAGATGTATATTCCCAAATACTACAAGAGGCTATGGATTTGGGATATGTGATTTATACCAGTGCTTATATGTCTTGTGCTAGTAAAGAGTTTGGTTATGATAAAAAACACCAGAATCATTTAGCATTAATTGACAAAATGATTTTTAAAGATAGGGTAATTAATCCCATAGTCAAAGCTAAAAGTTTAGAAGAAATTTTTCATATTATTGCAGGATATCCATTGTTAGGTAAGTTTATGGCTTACCAATTAGCAACAGATATTAATTATAGTGAAGTTATTAACTTTGATGAAAACAGTTTTACTATAGCAGGACCGGGCGCAGAACGAGGTATTAATAAATGTTTTATTGATACTCAAGGAAAAAGTTATGCTGATGTAATTTATTGGATGACCGAAAATCAAGAAAATGAATTTCAACGTTTGGGGTTAAATTTTCAATCGCTTTGGGGTCGTCCACTCAAAGCTATAGACTGTCAAAATCTTTTCTGTGAAACTGACAAGTATTGTAGAGAAGCATTTCCTGGTTTAAAGAGTAATCGTAAAAAGATCAAGGCTAAGTTTACTCCTACTGCTCAACCAATTGATTATTTTTATCCTCCTAAATGGGGTATTAATGATCAGGTTCAAGAAACTTTAGCCCAGAGATTACCACCGTTAGAAATTTTTGATGTACAAAATAATTGTCAGCAGTTATCTTTAGAATTAGATACTTTGGTAAACACTACATCTGAGATATCAGATACTTTATCAAAATTGCAGAAAAAATATCAACAGAATAAAAAATCTGCGTCTGTACAAAATCAAGAACCAAAGACATCTGTTCAGATGTGTTTATTTTAAAAAATCATTTTTAACATTTATAGGTGTTTATGAATAAAATCAAGAATGATGAAATGGAAAAATATGCCGAAATTGTAGGAAATTACCGCTACTTACTAGGTCGTAAATGGGATGAAAATTTGCAGAAAGTGACTTTCGTGATGCTGAACCCAAGTACCGCAGATCAGAAAAATGATGATCCAACACTTCGTAAATGTATTCACTTTGCTAAATATTGGGGTTATGGTTCTCTTGAAGTAGTTAACTTATTTGCTTATCGTGCTACAAACCCTCGTGAACTTTGTCAAGTAGATGAACCCATAGGAAAACAAAATGATGATTATATAAAATTAGCTATAAAAAACACATCTTTAATTATTTTAGCATGGGGAACAAAAGGCAGTTTTAATAACAGAGATCAAGAAGTTATCAATCTTATTTATGATCACAACTCTCTGTACTGTTTAGGATTAACAAAGTATGGATATCCACGCCACCCTCTATATGTAAAAAAGGATACACAAGCAATTATTTTTACTCAAAATTAATTAAATTTTATCAGCAATAAATTTTAATTTTATAATGAAAGGAATAACATTATGAATTTTTCCGAATATCAAAAACAAGCACTAAACACAGATCAAATTCCTGCTGTTGAAGGTACTGAATTAATCATACCGCTATTAGGGTTAGTTGGTGAAGTTGGTTCTTTGATGACAGAATATAAAAAATACTTACGCGATGGTGATGCACACAAATTATTTAAAGAAGGAATTGCAGAAGAATTGGGAGATATGCTTTGGTATATTTCCAATATAGCTAGTAAATTTGACCTAAATTTAGAAGAAATAGCAGAGAATAATTTAAGAAAGTGTAATGACCGTTGGGGATGGAGAGATTCAACAGAAATAGATAATAAAAATACAATTTACATCTTTGATAATGAATTTCCAGAACATGAAAGTTTACCACGACAATTTGTAGTAGAACTTACAGAAGTCAGCCAAGATAATTCAGTCAAAATGAAGGCATTTATTAATAAAGAACAGATAGGAAATGATCTCACTGATAATTCTTATCAAAGTGATGGGTATCGCTTCCATGATGTTTTTCATTTTGCTTATGCTGCTATTTTAGGTTGGTCTTTAGATTACCAACTATTGAAGACTATCAAAAATATGACATCTCATTTAGAAGTTTCTCGTTGTTCATTGGGAGATTGGGAGAAGGCGATTTTCATGGGTTATGATGTTTGGAGACAAGTAGAGAAAAATCATGGGGGAAAGGTAGTTGTTGATCTTGATGCACGTTCGATTACTTATCAAATAGGAGTAAGCTAATATCAAAAATAAAGTAATACTCACAATCTAAATATCATGACTCTTGCAAAGGAAACACAATACTACTCACCCGCAGAATATCTAGAATTTGAAATAAATTCAGAAATACGTCACGAATATATAGATGGCTTAATTATACCCATGATCGGTGGAACACCAGATCACAACCAAATTACTGGCAATTTTTATGCTGTGCTAAATTTTGCTCTTAAACGTCAACCCTATCAAGTCTTTGTTACAGATCAAAGACTTTGGATTCCTCAAAAACGGATTCACACTTATCCTGATGTTATGGTTGTGCAAACTCCCCTGGTTTTTGCAGAAGGAAGAAATGATACTATTACCAATCCAATAATGATAGCTGAAGTATTATCAAAATCTACCAAAGGTTATGATCGAGATGAGAAATTTGCAGCTTATCGGACTATTCCTAGTTTTCAAGAATATATTTTAATTGATCAATATACAATGCACGTTGAACAATATGTTAAAACTGATAATAAGAAATGGATGTTTTTAGAATATGAAGATATTAATGATACTTTAAATTTAGCTTCTATTGACTGTGAAATTTCTCTTGTTGATATTTATGACAAGGTAGATTTTACCAGTGAAGCATCATAATTAATGGTGCGTTACTTGGTGTAAATTGATTGGTGTATTTTATGATCTTTTTGCACTCCTAACGCACCCTACAAACTACTAATTTTCATTAGCTTCTATCAAAATAGTATAATAGAGTTGATCACCAATTCTAAAAGCTGTGTGAGAAATTAACTTATCCATCAAAGATTTAACATTATTAATTAATCCTCTTTTTTTAGCAATCAACAATATACCTAATACTCCAGTCAAAGACAATCCTAATTTTATCGCTTCCTGTCTTCCTAATCTTTCATCTATTAACAACTTATTAGCATTTAATTCTATTGCTAATACAATTGCTTCAGATTCTCCCCTATCTAAATTTCGCTGTAAATCTTTTACTAATTGATAATTAATAACAGGTTGATTCTTGATAAAATAAGCATTTTTTATAGCATTATTAACTTTTTCTCCTGCTCTAATATCTATTAATTCATCATATACTGCTTGAGGAATAATAACTTCACTATAAATTTCTTGCAGTAAAAATAGGTGATCAATTTTAGCTAAATTGCTAATTGGTGATGTGTTACTAACAATAATCATAACCAACCTGTTTCTTGAAGAGTTTTCATATCTTCTTGAAATTCTGCAACATCATAATGAAGGGAAATATTACGTTGAGCTAGTAATTCCTGAAATTCTACATAATTCATTTCAGCTATTTTACTAGCTTTACCTAAACTAACTTTTTCTTTTTCAAATAACATCACTGCAATTTCTATTAATAATTCTTTTGATGTCATTCCTGTAGAATGGAGAATTTCATCAGAAATAGTTAAACTCATAAATTTATCTCCTCATGAAAATTGTATTGAATTAATTATTTATCTTTACTTGATCAAGTCTTATAATATAATATCACAATTTTGGTACATTCTCAAATCTTAATTAAACCTTGCATTTGTCAGAATCAGGATGTCCAGGATTTAAGGATTTGCAGGATGTGATTGAATGATTGTTTGTGAGGATGTTGGGTATTTTATTTGTCTGAATCAGGATGTCCAGGATTTGAGGATTTTCAGGATGTGATTGAATGATTGTTTGTGAGGATGTTGGGTATTTTATTTGTCTGAATCAGGATGTCCAGGATTTGAGGATTTTCAGGATGTGATTGAATGATTGTTTGTGAGGATTTTGAGAATTTTTCAGGATGTTTTTGAATGATTGTTTTTGAAGAATTTAAACCATCTAAAAATTACCATCATGTTAATCCTTTAATCCTAGTTATCCTGATTCTGACAAAATTTAGATCCCCGACTTCTTTGATCTAATCATCCTGTATCAAAATCAATTATCCTAGAAGTCGGGGATCTTTGTGATACAAAATTTTACTATATATGCGCGGACAGATTTCCACTGATAACATAAATATAATGTAAATTTCGCGTCTTGTCAAGTCTTAAATTTTTGTCAGAATCAGGATGTCCAGGATGATAGGATTAACAGGATGTTGCTGAATGATTGTTTGTGAGGATGTTGGGATTTTGAGGATGTTGTTTGATGATTGCCTTTAAATGTTATAAACAATCTAAAAATTACCATCATGTTAATCCTTTAATCCTAGTTATCCTGATTCTGACAAATACAACTTTTATCACTAACAAACCATCTAAAAATTACCATAAAATATAAATACAATCTTGGTTATGCCTATGACTTCCTTCACAGTATTGACATTACCAGACCACACCCAGTTACCAGACTCAGATGGTACTTTCGTGTTAGCGAAGCGTACCGTAGGTCAAAATCTGCAAGAACATCCCCAAAGTATATTAATTACAGACTCAATTAAACCCGTTTTAGATAAACTGCATCCAGATGGCCAATATTGTATCGGTCAAGATTCTGGGATATATTGGCGTTTAACAGATCCACCAGAAAAAGGTGCAGAAGCACCAGATTGGTTTTATGTACCCAATGTACCACCAACTTTAAACGGTAAAATGCGCCGTTCTTATGTGTTATGGAAAGAATTTATTGCACCTTTAATAGTGATTGAATTTGTCTCCGGTGATGGTACAGAAGAACGAGATAAAACACCACCATCTCAAGGAAACGATGGGAAAGTTGGTAAATTTTGGGTTTATGAACAAGCTATCCGTGTTCCTTATTATGCTATTTATGAAGTAACAAAGGCACAAGTTGAAGTTTATCATTTGTTGGATACCAATTATCAGTTAATGACACCCAATGAACGAGGACATTATCCCATTAAACCTTTAGGGGTAGAGTTAGGAATTTGGCAAGGTTTATATCAAAATGCTGATTTACCTTGGTTGCGTTGGTGGGATGAAGAAGGTAATTTATTGTTAACAGGTGAAGAACGCGCAGATGTTGAAAAACAAAGAGCAGATGTTGAAAAACAAAAACGAGAACAACTTGTTGAAAAATTACGTTCCCTTTCTCCTGAACAACTCCAGGCTTTAGGAATTGATCTGGAAATGTTAGAATAAACACTAATTTTTTACTGATTTTTTCAAAAATTCCTAAAAAATGTCAAAATTAGGATATCCTGATTCTGACCATCATTATTAAACAGGACTTACGCAAGTGTCACAAGGAAAGTCTAAATTTAAGTCTGTAGTAAGCTGTTGTGCAGCTAAATCGAATAAACAGCATTACCTTTATTTTTAACTTTGCGCTCCCATTTAATAATAAGACCTCCTTCGTTTAGCAATTTATTTAATAATTCTTCTAACTGTTCTACTGATTCAAATAATCTGTGGGCTATATATTCTTTCGCTGAATGCCATACCAGTTCAATTAAATTATAATCTGGACTATAAGGTGGTAAAAATTCCAGAATAATATTTGGCATTTCTGCTTCA
>NZ_BJCE01000066.1:0-24199 GCF_005402885.1 Sphaerospermopsis reniformis | reverse complement strand
GTCCCCAGTCCCCAGTCACCTGATATATTTGAAGATGAGCTAAAGGAAAAAAATAATGAATATATTTGGTATTGGTTTGCCAGAAATGGCTGTAATTATGGTAGTAGCTTTATTAATCTTTGGTCCTAAGAAACTACCAGAAATCGGTCGTAGTTTGGGTAAAACCATTCGCAGTTTCCAAGATGCTTCTAATGAGTTTCAAAACGAATTTAAGAAAGAAGCGGAAAAACTAGACCAACCTGTAAAAACCACTGCTGAACTCGAACCTAAACAAATAGAATCTACTAAACAGGATAATTCTGTCTAAAATTCTCCAAATTTCAGATTTATCCTCTAAATTAACCCAAAATCCAAAAATCGGATGACAGAAGCTGTTAAGCAACCTGCTTTGGTTATTCCCCAGTTAATAGTCGGGTTGGGGAATCCAGAGCCTAAGTATGATCAAACACGCCATAATATTGGTTTTGCGGCTATTGATGCTCTTGCCCACGCTTGGCAATTTTCTTTAACCGAAAATCGTAAGTTTCAAGGACATTTTGCAGAAGGTTTAGCACCTGGAGGCGGTAAAATTCGGCTTTTAAAACCGCTAACTTACATGAACCGTTCCGGGCAATCAGTCCAAGCGGTAACAAGTTGGTATAAAATACCTCCTGAATCTGTGTTAGTCATTTATGATGATATGGATTTACCGTTAGGAAAAACTCGCCTGCGTTTATCTGGTTCAGCAGGTGGACATAATGGGATGAAGAGTATTATTTCCCATTTAAATAGTCAAAACTTCCCCCGCTTACGCATCGGTATTGGTAAACCCAAAGGTGCAGCAAATGAGGATAATGCTGACACGGTTTCTCATGTTTTGGGAAAGTTCTCTGCTACAGAATCAAAATTAATGAATGTGGTTTTAGACTTTGTGGTTGAGTGTGCAGAACTCACCTTAAAGCAAGGTGTAGAAAAAGCCATGAACCGTTGTAATAGCTGGAGTGCTGAGGGATAGGAGTTAGGAGTCAGGAGTCAGGAGATCAAGGAGTCAGGAGATCAAGGAGTCAGGAGTCAGGAGTCAGGAGTCAGGAGATCAAGGAGTCAGGAGTCAGGAGTCAGGAGATCAAGGAGTCAGGAGTCAGGAGTCAGGAGTCAGGAGTCAGAAGGTAAATATTTCTCACCAGTCACCAGTCCCCAATCACCAGTCACCAGTCACCAGTCACCAGTCCCCAATCACCAATCACCAATCACCAATCACCAGTCACCAGTCACCAGTCACCAATCACCATTTTTGTTAGATGGAAAGCGATTTCCGCTAACTCCATCTAAGCAAGACAAAAGGCTTACGCACTAAGTTCCACCAATAAAATTACACCCCATCAGGGGTGTGTCGCAGCTTCCTGAATTATTTTAAGAACATGGTAAAGGTATTGTGCTTGATTTATAAGGATATCTCAAGCAATCCATTACTAAACCGAATAGGTTTATTTAAAACGGCGTTTCCGTCTAGCTGCGACTGCTTTACGTTTGCGCTTTTCCAGGGGGGTTTCAAAGTGACGATGATACTTTACGTCAGCCAAAATTCCAGCTTTGGAAACCTGGCGTTTAAACCGACGCAGGGCTGAATCTATTCCTTCGTTTTCTCCTAGAACCACTTGGGTCATTCTGGGTCTTTCCTCAATTTGTCAATTATCTCCATTGTAATATTAGCCGCAAACTTAGCAAAACTATATAGTGTCAAACGAGTTTGATCTTATTTTGGAATTAACTATCTTGCCCATTTAAGCTGATTCATAAATATTTTAAAATAATTAAAATTAATTAAAATTTTTACATCCTTAACTTGTAATTAAAACATAATTTAACAAAAATTAAGAAATAAATAACTTTCAATTAACCTTTTGCCGTGACTTCTCTTAACAATTACCCGTTTAAATGAGATCAAAATATATCTCAAACACTGAACTACTTATTCAGAGGTTTTATGGCTGGTAATCACGTCATTTTCATGCACCCAGATGGAACAAGTCCATCTCACTTTGCTTTTGCACGGTTTGTAGACCAAGGACCCGATGGGCGATTGAATTGGGATAAGATGTCTAATGCTGGTGTCTATCTGGGACACATGGAAGACCAGTTAGGTGGAACATCTAATGCTGGTGCTGTGACTCACGCTACAGGTGTTAAAGTTTACGCTGAATCCTTTGGCTTTGAACTGAATAATTTACCAATTACTTCTCTTTCAGGAACTAATAAAACCATTGTTGAAGAAGCCAGAGATGCAGGAAAAGTCACGGCTTTAGTGCAATCTGGAGCGATTTATGAGCCTGGTACAGCTGCTTTTGTTGCTAAGACACAGGAAATTCTCAACCCTGATGGCACTCGCACTGTACCCCGCGCTCAACAAGCGGCAATTGCCGAACAGGTGATCAGGTCAGGTGTTAACTTCATCATGGGTGGTGGTGAACTTAACTTATTACCAGTGGGTACTAGTGGTTTCCATGGTACTGCTGTCCAACTAAATGCTATTAGCACAAATTCTTTACACCGCCCCACGCAAAACCTGATTACACTAGCTCAAAGCTTGGATTATGTAGTTGTTTATACAGCAGATCAACTCAAATCCCTACTTGATTTAACTACAGCCCCAACAAAAGTGTTAGGTGTATTTGCACCTGTTCACACTTTTAACGATAGCGCAGAGGAAGTTTTAGCTGGACAGAATTTACCTCTGTATCGGCAAACAGCCCCAACTATTGCTGAAATGTTGGATGTCACCCAGAAGTTGATCGAAAAACACCCCAACTTTAACAAGGGTTCAATTACCATTGTGGAAGAAGAAGGTAGTGATAACTTCGGTAATGCCAACAATGCGGCTGGAACTTTAGAAGGTTTACGTCGTACAGATGCAGCCATTGGTGTAGCATTAGATTTCATCGAAAGACATCCTAACACCTTGATGTTGACGGCTGCTGATAGTGATGCTGGTGGTTTACAAGTAATAGACCGCACTAGTGCAACCGTAGGTACTGTTAATAATAACCCCACTACATCAAACCGCAACGTACCCTTAGATGGACAAACCGGTGCTGACACTGCGCCTTTCGTGGCTGCACCTGATGCAGATGGTGATGTGTTCAAGTTTGGTGTTGGTTGGTCAGGTACACCAGATTTTTCTGGTTCTATTGTTTCTAAAGCGCATGGTTTAAATGCAGATAAATTACCTGCAACTTTAGACAATACCAAAATTTATGAGTTGATGTATGAGACGCTGTTCAACGTTCAACTACCATCTCGTAACCCTGACCCCACACCAGCACCCAAAGCGACTCGACAGACGGGAAATGTAATTTTCATTCACCCGGATGGTACAAGTCCCTCTCACTTCATGGCACTTCGCAACATTGACAAAGGTCCTGATGGCAGATTGAATTGGGATAAAATGTCTGATGCGGGTGTTTACCTGGGACACATGGAAAACCAGTTAACTGGTACTTCCAACGCCGGGGCTGTAACTCATGCTACTGGTGTGAAGGTATTTAATGAATCCTTTGGTTTAAAAGAGGATAACACAACTATTACACCTGCTTCTGGTAAAGTTGGCTATACAATTTTAGAAGAAGCGATCGCTGCTGGTAAAGCAACAGCCCTCATTCAATCAGGTCACATTGGTGAACCTGGAACAGCCGCCTTTGCTGCTGCGACTACAAACCGCGTGGGCAATAACCTCCGCGCCCGTGATAAAACTGCCGAAATTGCTGAACAGGTAATTCGATCTGGCACTCAGATCATCATGGCAGGTGGCGAAGTTTACCTACTGCCCAAAGGTACTACAGGTTTCCACGTTACCGCCGCAATTGATGCTGCTTTCGCTGATGCCGAAGATCGTCCCACCACTAACCTGATTGATTTAGCAAAGTCCTTGGGCTATACTGTGGTCTACACAGAAGAGCAAATGAACACTGCCGTAGCAAGTGCTACTGCTTCCACAAAGTTACTCGGAGTTTTTGCTGCTAACCACACCTTTGACGATCGCCAGGAAGAACTATTAGGATTAAACACTGCTAATCCCTTACCTCTCTACCTAAACACTGCGCCTACAGTTGCAGAGATGCTAGAGGCATCTTTAAAAATTCTCAGCCAAGATCCTGAGGGTTTCTTTGTAGTTATTGAAGAAGAAGGTACGGATAACTTCGCTAATGACAACAATGCTGTAGGTACTGTGGAAGCTCTACGGCGGGCTGATGCAGCTATTGGTGTGGCAATGAATTATGTTAATACCAAAGATCCAAATACTTTAGTATTAACTGCCGCTGACAGTGATGCCGGTGGGATGCAGGTTTTCCAATTTGCTCCTTATCCTCGTCCTTCTGGTAACTCTACCACTGTTCCGGCTCTAGCAGATACTGAACCTAGTGCGCCATTTGTCCGCATCAACCCCACTACAACTAATACCAATCAGGCAGTTTTAGATGGTGTTAATGGTAGTACAGGCACAGTTGCAGATCCTTGGAGACCTTTCTCATCTGTGAATAGCATAGATGGACCAATGGGTAACTTTGGTGTTGCTTGGGTGGGTACTCCTGACTTCCCCGGTAGCATTGTTTCTAAAGCTTATGGGATGAATGCGGACAAATTACCCAGCACTCTGGACAATACTGAGATATATGATCTCATGTACAAGACTTTGTTCGGCGTGACTCCAGAACTTGCTGCTTCCCAACAAGAAACCCAATTAGTTTCAGGAACTCCTGATGCTGACAAATTAATTGCTGGTGCAGCTAATACTACCTTTGATGGTATCAATGATTCTGTGTTTACTGGTGCGGGAAATGATGAAGTAGACGCACAAACAGCAACTTCTCCCATTGCTGGCCGTAACCGTATCCATACTGGTAGTGGTATTGATACTATTGATGTAGGAAATGGCGATCGCGCTTTTGGTGGTAGTGGTAATGATGAACTAGACGCTACTGATGCTACTGGTTATCGTCTTTCTGGTGGTGCTGGAAATGACATCTTCTTCCTGGGCGCTAATGGTCGTGCTTTAGGTGGTGACGGTGATGATAAATTCTTTGTTCAAGAAGGTGGAAATAATATCATTTCCGGTGGTGCAGGTGCGGATCAGTTCTGGATCGTTAACGTTGATCTACCTACTGCTGCAAATACCATCCTTGACTTTAGCATGGGTACAGATGTTTTAGGTATTGCTGGTCAAGGTGCTAATTTTGGTTTTGATGATCTGACCTTGAGTGGTAATAATATTGCGATCGGTGCAACAACCGTGGTAATTTTGAATGGTGTTAACACTGCAAATTTAACTGCTGCTAACTTCGCTTTTAGTTAAAACCATTAGACATCTCCGAAAATTCAATGTAGAGACGTTGCATGCAACGTCTCTACAAGGGTTTTAAAAGACGCAAATTTAATTACCGGAAATGTCTATTAATAAGGGACAAAACATGAATACCGCACCCATTCTCAAAAATCCACTTTTAGATCAAGTAGTTAAGATCAATTCTACCTTTACATTTACACTACCTCAAAATACGTTCTCCGATGCAGACGCAGTTAATCCCTATAAAAACCTTGTCATCTTTGGTGACAGCCTCTCAGATACAGGTAATGCCTACAAAGCATCCGGTAATACCATTCCACCATCACCTAATTATCAAGGACGTGCTTCTAATGGCTTGATTTGGGTTGATTACCTTGCACCTAACTTACAATTTACAGATCAATCAATTCAAAACTACGCCTTTTTCGGCGCAGATACAGGAGTCAGCAACACTCTTGGTTCAATAACCATACCTGGTTTACTTACACAAATTCAGCAATTTAAAACTTCAAATGCCAACCCCATCGGTAAAGATGGACTTTATGTAATCTGGGCTGGTGCTAATGATTTTCTCAATCTTGCTACTGATCCTACTCAGGCTGTGACTAATGCTGATCCTACTCAGGCTGTGACTAATGCAGTTACTAATATTAGTAATGCAATTATAACTTTAGCAGGATTAGGCGCTAAAAAAATTGTAGTTGGCAATTTAGCAGATTTAGGTACGACCCCTGGAGTTATTGCTAGTAATAATGTAGCTAATGCCAGAGCAATTTCTAATGGCTTTAATACAGCTTTAAGTCAAGCTTTAAATAATTTAGAACCAGCCCTAAGTGTTGATTTATCTTTAGTAGATATCTTTGGTTTGAGTACAGCGTTTAGCACTAATCCTGCTAGTTACAAATTCACTAATATTACTCAGCCGCTAATTACTGCTACTAATCCAGTTAACCCTGATCAATATGGTTTTTGGGACGATGTTCATCCCACAACAAGAGGGCATCAGTTAATAAAAGATACATTTGAAAATACACTGCTTAATGATGGAGTAATTCCTGATTTAATTAAATATTCTGCCACCTTAGCTGATGGTAGTAGTTTACCAGATTGGCTGAATTTTAATACTACAACCCGCACCTTTAGCGGTACTCCCACTAATGATAATGTAGGGAATCTGAATGTTAAAGTCGCAGCTACAGATAAAGCTGGAGAAACTGTTAGTGATACTTTTACTATTAATGTCGTTAACAATAAAACCCCGATTGTAGGAACTCCAGGAGATGATAAATTAATTGCCACTCCTGGTAGTCAATTCGATGGTCAGAACAACATTGTCTTTACAGGTGCAGGAAATGATCAAGTAGATGTTCCTGCTGGGGGGGTTTTAGCAGGTAATAACCGTATCTTTACTGGTAGTGGTATTGATACTATTGATGTAGGAAATGGCGATCGCGCTTTTGGTGGTAGTGGTAATGATATACTAGACGCTACTGATGCTACTGGTTATCGTCTTTCTGGTGGTGCTGGAATTGATACTTTCTTCCTGGGCGCTAATGGTCGTGCTTTGGGTGGTGAAGGTGATGATATTTTCTATGTTCAAGAAGGTGGAAATAATATCATTTCCGGTGGTGCAGGTGCGGATCAATTTTGGATCGTTAATGTTGAGTTACCTACTGCTGCAAATACCATCCTTGATTTTACTATCGGTACAGATGTTTTAGGTATTGCTGGTCAAGGTGCTAATTTTGGTTTTGATGATCTGACCTTGAGTGGTAATAATATTGCGATCGGTGCAACAACCGTGGCAATTTTGAATGGTGTTAACACTGCAAATTTAACTGCTGCTAATTTCGCTTTTGTTTAAAACCATTAGACATCTCCGAAAATTCAATGTAGAGACGTTGCATGCAACGTCTCTACAAGGGTTTTAAAAGACGCAAATTTAATTACCGGAGATTTCTATTAATCTCTGTGTCTTCTGCGCCTGGAGTGGTTCGTTATTCATTATCTATTTCAATTGTTAATGCCAACTGATATAATTTATTCCGAGAAATTGATATTTCTTTTGCTAATTGTCTACTTGCTTGAGAACGAGAAGCACCTTGTTTCATCATTGCTAATAGTTCGGCTTTGAGTTCTGCTTCTGTAATTTGTGGTTTGCTGGGTTCTATTCCTGCCACTAACAGGGTATATTCTCCTTGGGGTTCTTTTTGTTGATAATGGGCGATCGCCTCTGCTATTGTTCCTCGCCAAAATTCTTCATATAATTTAGTTAATTCTCTAGCTATGACTATCTGGCGATCGCCGCCAAAAATATCACCTAAATCTTTTAATGTCTCCCGCAACCGATGGGGAGACTCATAAAAAACTAAAGTCCTAATTTCTGTTAACAAAGACTGTAAATATTCTCGTCTTTGTTGACTTTTTGCAGGTAAAAATCCATCAAATATAAACCGATTTGTGGGTAAACCAGAAGCACTTAAAGCGGTAATGGCAGCAGTCGCACTGGGAATAGGAACAACATCAATTTCTGCATCTACACAAGCTTTAATTAACTCATATCCCGGATCAGAAATTCCTGGCATTCCCGCATCACTAACTAATGCGATCGCTTTTCCATATTTTAAAGATTCTAATATTTCAGGAATGCGACTATTACGATTATGTTCATGATAACTCATTTGCGGTGTTTTAATTTGAAAATGTTGCAGCAATTTTCCTGTATGTCTGGTATCTTCAGCCGCAATCATATCTACAGATTGTAATATTCTCACCGCCCGAAAAGTCATATCTTCGAGATTTCCAATCGGTGTCCCAACAATGTATAATGTTCCTGGTTTGGGTTCAGTTGCCATAATTATTATTTTTTAGAAGACAACAGGTAGAAGGCTGTTTTTGTGTAAGCATTCAGCCGTCAGCTATCAGCAAACAACTAAAAAAAATCAATAAAATTTTGCTTATTTGATAACAAACCTTATAGCTGAAAGCTGATGACTGATTACTGATAGCTGAATGCTTGCTTAATTATTAATAAACTTCTCAAAAATTTCCCCAAAATCTTTTCTCACATAAGTTTCATGGGCATATTTTAACCAATTAAAAGCATACCAGTTAATAGCCTTAAACTGTTCTTCTGAAGTGGAAATATTAGTTGCTCTACCTACTGTACTAGAAGCAGTATTTAAGCTAGTTTGAGCATATTGGTAATAAACTCCATTTTCTTTTTGAATGGAAGAAATTTTTACCAATGCTTTGTATAAATCTTTTAAGGGAGCAATAAAATTTTTTGCCACATCAATAGAATAGGATTTATCCCCCATAACAAACTTAATTTCAATATCTAAATCTACCGTTCCTGCGGTTTCTAACCTTACATCTCTAATGATATTTTGACTGTAGCTATAACGATTTAGTAACCGTTTTTTGCTCATAGCAGAACTACCATCAAGATGGATTAATGCTAAATTTGTAAAACAGTATTCATCAGTTTTTGATTTAATCAAAAAGTAGATTTTTTCCCCTTCTTCGTGCATTACGTAATCATCACTATCAACCTTATTATAATCTTCTGGTTTAATCACAGCACCAATATCACTTAAACCCAGTGCGTCCATTGCCATGTTCTTAAACATAATTTCTGTTTCTCCTGTATAATTTTCCAATCACCAATCACCAATCACCAATGACTAAATCAGCTTTATTTGTCGGTTTAATTACTTTAGATTTAATTTACCTTGCCGAATCACCACCCCAGAACAATCAAAAATTAGTTGCTAATGATTATACTGTAGCAGCAGGTGGACCAGCAACCAACGCATCTGTTACATTTAGTTACTTGGGTAATAAATCTCAACTTTTAGGTGTTCTGGGTTCTCATTCCATGACACAATTAATTACTACAGATTTAGCAAATTACCAAATAAGAATAATTGACTTAGATCCTAATAAACAAACATCCCCACCAGTATCTTCAATCATTGTCACCCAAGGTACAGGAGAAAGAGCAGTAATTTCTATAAATGCCGTAAAAACCCAAGCTGATATTAACTCTATTCCTGATGATATATTAGATAATATTGATATTATTTTAATTGATGGACATCAAATGGCAGTAAGTAAAATAATTGCCGAAACAGCGAAAAATAAAAATAAAAATAAAAATAAAAATATTCCTGTTGTTATTGATGGAGGAAGTTGGAAAGCGGGTTTTGAAGAAATTTTACCTTTTGTAGATTATGCTATTTGTTCGGCTAACTTTTATCCTCCCAACTGCAAAAATCAAGCAGATATTTTTAATTATTTGCAAGGTTTTAACATCCCTTACATTGCCATTACTCATGGAGAAAAACCCATAGAATATTTAAGTAATAAAGAAAAAGGGTTGATCAATGTTCCCAAAATTAAAACCATTGATACATTAGGCGCGGGTGATATTTTTCATGGTGCTTTTTGTCATTATATCCTACAAAATAACTTTCCTCAATCCTTGGAATTAGCAAGTAATATTGCTGCGGAAGCTTGTAAATATTTTGGTTCACGTCGTTGGATGAAAAAATTATCAATTGTCAATTGTCAATTATCAATTGATCAGTAGGGTAGACATCTTGACTACCCCACAAGAATTTTTGATTAAATACTTCTAATCATTAATTGATAATAAACCAGGAGGAGGAGTAATTTCAATCCGCCGATTTTCCAAATCAACAACAGGAACAATTTCCATGACAAAAGGAATTAAAACAGTTTTTCCAGCTTTTTTTTCATCAAAAGCAGGATCAAACTTCACCTCTAATAAATCATGACCAGAAGGTAATAAATCTACAACTGTTCCGATTAAATCCCCAGATTCCTGCATGAAGACAGACAATCCTATTAAATCTATAACATGAAATTCCCCTTCTTCTAATTCAGGGCGATCGCTAATAGGGACAAACAACCGACAATCTCGCAGATTTTCCGCAGCAGTGCGATCGCTCACCCCTTCTAATTGAATCACATATAGATTCTTACCCTCAATATACCGCCCTTGTAACAACTCCACCGGTTGCGGTTCACACTCCCCTGGCCGCAACATCCAGCGAGTACCCGCCTCCTCAAACCGTTCCGGGAAATCAGTATTAGGATAAACCCGCACCTCCCCACCTAAACCTTGAGGTGCAACAATTTTACCAATCTCGATCCAGTCATCAAGATCGGGGACTGGGGACTGGGGACTGGGGACTGGGGACTGGGGACTGGGGACTGGGGACTTTTTCTTTTTTCCCCCTGCTCCCTGCTCCCTGCTCCCCTGCTTTCTTCTCTTCGTGTCCTTCGTGTCTTCGTGGTTCATTCCTCTTACACACTCACCGCTTCACGTTGATAAACCTGTTCTGCTACCTTAGCCAAACGCTGCATACCGATAGTAATTTCCTCATCACTACCAGTCAAACTGATACGCAGACATTGATGTTTGTGTTCCCATTCATCTTTTAAACCAGGGAAGAAACCACTACCAGGAACAATAATCACACCCACTTTCTTTAATTCCTGGTAAAATTCCCAGTCAGTCATCGGTAAATCTTGCAGCCACAACCAGCCAAAAATTGCACCTTCACCCCGATGTAAGAACCAAGGTAAATTTTTGGGCATTGCTGCTGCTAACGTACTTTCTAATACCTCAAACTTTTGCTGATAGAAAGGTCTAATCACATTTTCCGCAATATCCGCTAATGCACCTGATTCTATCGCACGAGCAGCGATCGCCTGACCATATCTAGAAGAATGTATCCCTGCATTAGTTTGGAAACACTCTAAAGCTTGCAGCAGTTTTTCATCACCGATAGCTACCCCCAGTCTTTCCCCTGGTAAACCTGCCTTGGATAAACTCATACAATGAAGAATGTTATCACCAAATACAGGTTTCATCTCTGTAAAATTTAACGCTGGGAAAGGAGGCGCATAAGCTGAGTCTATCAAAACTGGTACATTGTAAGGTGCAGCTAAAGCGGCGATTTTCTCAACCTCATCATTAGTTAAAACGTTACCTGTAGGGTTGCAAGGACGGGAGAAAATCACACAACCAGTATTTTCATTAATAGAAAGTTGGCTAAAATCAGGACGATATTTAAAACGATGATTGGCGCTGTCAATATCTAAAGTAGGTTTATAAGCAATTAACGCTTCTGGGCATAAACTCACCCCACCATAACCTGTATAATCTGGACTTAAAGGTAAAACAATTTCTTTTAAATCCCCATCATCAGTATAGCCACCGTAAGAGTTAGCAGCGTAGAAATAAATAGTTTGACTACCAGCAGTAACTAAAATATTCCGTTCTGTTAAATTTAAACCATAACGCTCGTTAAAATCCTTCACCATCACGGAAATGAAAGGTGCATAACCCTGAGAAGAACCGTAACGACAAACAACTTCACCATACTCAGAACTAGCTAATAAATCTGCGGTACAGTCACGCCATAACTGCTCAACCTCTGGTAAAATCAGGGGATTACCCGCACTCAAATTATACAATACCTGCCCCTGATTGGCTCGGAGTGTTTCATTAATATCTTTCATAATCGCTCTTACGCCAGTCAAGTTAGACATTTGAGTGCCGATTTTAGTAAGGGCAGGTTTCATCATGTTTGTTACAAAATAAAGGAATTGTTATTGAGATTTAGATTTTAACAAAATCTGCGAATCACCGTACCCGAAAATCATTGAAAAAACATTCAAAAATAATAACCCAAGTTGCTAGTTAGGAATAGGAGTCAGGAGTTAGAAGTAAATAATAAAACCCCAGTTTGTGAGACTGGGGGGTTTCTCTTGTAATCGGTACTAATGTACTATACGGTAATAGAGTTTGGCAAGCGATCGCTCAGAAAAAATCTTGAGTGAGTAGGTGACAGGTGACAGGTGACAGGTGACAGGTGACAGGTGACAGGTGACAGTAGTATTAACTTTAGATTAGATCAGTTAATTTAGGGGAGAAGTGAATAATGGAAGTGAAAGCAGCGATCGCTTACAGTGCAGGTAAACCGCTAACTATTGAAACCGTGCAACTCCAAGGACCACAAGCGGGGGAAGTATTGGTAGAAATTAAAGCTAGTGGAGTTTGTCATACTGATGCTTATACCCTTTCTGGTGCAGATCCAGAAGGTTTATTTCCCGCTATTTTAGGTCATGAAGGTGCTGGTGTGGTTGTGGAAGTGGGGGAAGGTGTCAAAAGTGTTAAACCCGGAGATCATGTCATTCCTTTATACACTCCCGAATGTCGGCAGTGTGCATATTGTTTAAGCTTTAAAACCAACCTCTGTCAAGCTATTCGCGCTACCCAAGGACGGGGAGTGATGCCCGATGGTACGAGTAGATTTAGTATTGGTGGTGACATGATTCATCATTATATGGGTACTTCTACTTTTGCTAATTATACGGTGTTACCAGAAATTGCAGTTGCTAAAATTCGGGAAGATGCGCCTTTTGATAAAGTTTGTTATATCGGATGTGGTGTAACTACGGGCATAGGTGCAGTTATTAATACAGCTAAAGTTGAACCTGGTGCAAATGTCGTAGTTTTCGGTTTGGGGGGAATAGGTTTAAATGTGATCCAAGGTGCGAAAATGGTTGGCGCGAATATGATTGTGGGTGTGGATATTAATCCCAATAAACGCGCCTTAGCTGAAAAATTTGGGATGACACATTTTGTTAATCCTAACGAAATTGAAGGTGATTTAGTTGCTTATTTAGTAGATTTAACTAAAGGTGGTGCTGACTATTCTTTTGAATGTATTGGTAATGTAAAAGTTATGCGTCAGGCTTTAGAATGTTGTCATAAAGGTTGGGGAGTAAGTGTTATTATTGGGGTAGCTGGTGCAGGTCAAGAAATTAGCACTCGTCCTTTTCAATTAGTAACTGGAAGAGTTTGGAAAGGTTCAGCTTTTGGCGGTGCAAGAGGGCGGACAGATGTACCGAAAATTGTAGATTGGTATATGGATGGAAAGATCAATATTGATGATTTAATTACTCATGTAATGCCCATTGAAAAAATTAATGATGCTTTTGATTTAATGCACAGAGGGGAATCAATAAGAAGTGTGGTGACATTTTAGGTAATGGGTAATTGGTGATTGGTAATTGGTAATTGGTAACAAATAATTATCTATGAACTTTCACCTGTCACCTGTCACCTGTCACCTGTCACCTGTCACCTATTCCATGATGTATATATTATAATTATTACAGTTCACCAGATTTTTGATTATGCAAATCCCTAAAATTCAACCAACCGCAGCAAACCTGAAAGATCATTTTCAAGATCATCTCTATGAAATTGACTTTTATCAATGGACTCAACAACAAGCTAACTTTCTACGACATCAACAATGGCATGATTTAGACTTATCAAATTTAATAGAGGAAATTGAATCTTTGGGTAGAAAGGAACGACAAGAATTAAGAAACCGTCTGAGTATTTTAATCGGACATTTATTAACATGGGAATATCAACCAGGTAAACGCAGTCGCAGTTGGTTAGCAACAATTCGCATTCAAAGAAGGGATATCTTAAAATTATTAAATGAAAATCCTAGTTTAAAATCTCAACTAGAAATATTGAACAGTGAAGCTTATGAAAATGGTAGAGATTTAGCATCAGGAGAAACAAACTTACCATTTTCAACATTTCCAGAACAATGTAATTATAGTTTAGATGAAATTGTCAAAGATAGCTTTTTACCCGGTGAACCTGCAACCGATGATTTAATAAAATAAACTTTATTTGGTAATTGGTAATTGGTAATTGGTAATTGGTTTATTAACTTTCCCCTGACTCCTGACTCCTGACTCCTGACTCCTGACTCCTGACTCCTGACTTATGGATCTTTTATGACAACAGAAAAAACAACCTGCTCGAAAATAAAAATTATCTTAGTAGAACCAGCAGGAGAATTAAATGTAGGTTCAATTGCCAGAGTAATGAAAAACTTTGGTTTATGTGATTTAATATTAGTAAACCCTCAGTGCGATCGCCTATCTTTTGAAGCCTTAAAAATGGCAGTTCACGCCAAAGAAATATTAGAAAATGCTGTCATAGTTGATACTTTACCAGAAGCATTAACAGGATGTACCCGTGCGATCGCTACCATAGGTAGAGATTATAGCGGAGAATTACCCTTAGAAAACCCCCGTCACGCCTTCCCCTGGTTATTAGCAGAACCAGAAAAACCCACAGCATTAATTTTTGGTAGAGAAGATCGGGGATTAACCAATCAAGAAATCAATTATGCCCAAAAGTTAGTATTTATTCCTACAAATCCCGAATACCCATCATTAAACTTAGCTACTGCGGTGTCAATCTGTTGTTACGAATTATCACAACTAGCGGAAAATTTTATCACCCAGAAAACACCGACAACAGAAACAGCACCCTTGGACACTGTAGAACCCTACTACCAGGAATTAGAATCTCTACTACTTGCCATAGGTTATCTTTATCCCCACACAGCAGCCAGTAGGATGGAAAAATTCCGCCATTTATATAACCGCGCCCACCTACAAACCACGGAAGTTGCTATGCTCAGAGGTATGATTAAACAAGTACAATGGGCAATTCAAAATTACAACAGCTTAGAAAACTCAGGACTATGATGGAACTATAGTCATCGGGTTTGACTTCTGAATTTATCATTTATCTGTGTAGGCAGGCAAGAGGCACTCATGCAAAAGGCTTTTAGAGAATTTTGGTGTACGGAGTTTTTTTCAATAATCAAATAGGAGTCCTATATATTTTTTAGATATCATCTTCCAAAAGCATTGATTATGACTTACACTAAACTGAAAAATGCTGCTTAGTAACAGAAGGGGTTCTGAGTATCAAGGTGCATAGTGTAGTTAGTTTTGGGTCGAAATTTGACAAACAAAACAGTCGAGTGGGTAACTAAGGAGTAGCAGTGTCAGAATCAAATGACAAACTAATAGCTGTCTCAAAACGGCAGTCTTCCCAGCGTCGTCGTACGCGTCCTGTTCAAAGCCAAGACCAAGGACAAGCCCAAAAACAGTCCCAAAAGGCAGGACAAAAACAAGCCAGGAAGCAACAGCATGGTGCAAACAGAGGGGAAACTGTAGCACTCACAAGGTTAAACAATCCTATCAGTTCTGCTAATGTTACAACTGAGGGGCGAAGACCATCAAGCCGGTTAGTCATGCCGACAGCTGTTAAACCCATCCCTAAACCAAAGGCAAATATGTCAACCAAAATGCCACAATCGGTTACAGGGAAATTAAAAACAGTGCGTGTAAAAAAGCAAGGCAAGCTAAAAGTAACCAGGCAATCATCACGGAAAACGCGATTAAAGCCAATGGCTAAGGCTGTATTGTATACCTTGCGTTTATTGATTGTTGGTATCGGACTAGGTGCAATTGTCGGCACGATATTATCAATATTAGACCCTGCTTATCGCATCATTACAACCTCTGCATCCCCATCTCAGACCAATATCACCCAATCTCATGCTAATAACCAAGCATCTGGTTCTGGTTTAGTCTTAGCTCAAGAAATTACCACTTTAAAATCTACTTTACAAAATCTAGCTACCGCCAACCCAAGTCTAACGCCTGGGGTTTTCATGGTAGATTTAGATACGGGTGGCTATGTAGATATTAATGCTAGTACAAGTTTTCCTGCTGCCAGCACCATCAAAATTCCGATTTTAGTAGCTTTTTTCCAAGATGTCGATGGGGGAAAAATTCGCTTGGATGAAATGCTGACTATGGAAAAAGAAATGGTGGCAGGAGGTTCTGGTAATTTACGCACCCAACCTGTGGGTAGTAAATACACAGCGTTGGATGTAGCCACAAAAATGATGACTATCAGTGATAACACTGCCACAAATATGCTCATTACCAGACTGGGAGGCCAGGAAGTATTAAATGGGCGTTTTCGCAGTTGGGGATTAACAACTACAGCTATTCGTAATATTTTACCAGATTTAGAAGGTACAAACACCACATCACCCAAAGAATTAGCAGATTTAATTGCTAAAGTGAATCAAGGTAATTTAGTCAGTATGCGATCGCGTGATTTAATGTTAGATATCATGCGTCGCACAGAAAGAAACACTCTCATACCTTCTGGGTTAGGAGAAGGAGCAAGAGCATATCATAAAACCGGTGATATTGGGACAATGTTAGGAGATGCAGGTTTAATTGATATCCCCACCGGTAAGCGTTACATTGCTGCTGTCATGGTAAAACGTCCTCATAATGATCCTGCTGCGGAAACACTGATTAGTTCTATTTCTCAAGCTGCTTACGAAAACTTTAGTCAAGCGAATGTCACACCCCCCACTCCTACAAATAATCCACCATCAACAAGTTTTCAACCACCAGTTCAACCAGTTCAACCAGTTCAACCAGTTCAACCTTTCATTCAACCTTTCATTCAACCCCAGGTAATGAGTCCAATACCACCCAATGGTATGGTTAATAATGTACCGATGGGTACTTATCAACCTCCTATGATGACTCCACAATATTATCCACCAAGATAGGAGTCAGGAGAATTTTAGATTTTAGATTTTGGATTTTGGATTTTAGATTAATCTATTACCAATTACCCATTACCCATTACCAATCACCAATTAATCATGACATCTACTCCTCCATCAATTCAATTTTTTGCAGGTTTATTTGAAGAACTGAGTAACGTGAGTTTACGAAGAGAAACCCGCACTGGTAAACGCATTGTTGTCATGCAATTTGAACAATTAAAAGCTTTGTCCGGTTTTAATAGTTTTACCAAACAGTCTTTAAATTCCCTATTATTAACAGATGAAGAAGGAGAAATTAGTGTTACTCCTACGGGAACAAAGTTTATTTTTGGTGGTGATGAAGGAGATGAATTAAAACGGGTAGATTGTAAATTTGAAGTAGAAAGAGAAGATCATTTTGCACGAATTATGCGTTTTTTGCACCGTTATGCTGATGCAAACGGAATGGAATATGGGGAAAAATAAAGGAGTCAGGAGTCAGGAGTCAGGAGTCAGGAGTCAGTAGTTAGAAGAAATGCAACCTGCAAGAACATTTGAAGATTTAATAGTCTGGCAAAAAGCACATCAATTTGTGTTAGGAGTATATCAATTAACAGCTAACTTTCCCAACACAGAAATATATGGACTTACTTCTCAGATTAGACGCGCATCAGTTTCTATCCCCGCAAATATCGCGGAAGGATTTAAGAAAAAAGGAGACGTAGATAAAGTAAGATTCATGAATATTGCACAAGCTTCTTTAGAAGAATGTAGATACTATCTTATTCTCACAGATGATTTAGGATATGGGAATACGTCAGAATTAATGCTGAAACTGCAAGAAGTTAGTAGATTATTAGATAGTTATGCAAAAGCTATTCTCAAAAATTCTACTTCATAACTTCTAGCTTCTTCTTATTCCTACCTCCTGACTCCTGACTCCTGACTCCTTATATTTTCTGATATCTCATTCCTGGAAGTTGAGAAACCAAACCCATTAATTCTAACTGTAACAAAGAACTAGAAACTAAACCCGCATCCATACCTGTTTTCTGCACAATAAAATCAAAAGGTAAAGATTCAACAGTTAAAATATCTATTACCTTTTGTAATTCTGGTTCTAATTTAGGAGTTTCTAATTTAGGAGTTTCTAATTTAGGAGTTTCTAATTTAGGAGTTTCTGGTTTAGGAGTTTCTAATTTAGGAGTTTCTGGTTTAGGAGTTTCTGGTTTAGGAGTTTCTAACTTAGTTTGAGTTGGTTGAGATAAAGGAAGAGAATTAAAAAGAGGAGTTTCTACATCTATTTGGGGAATAGCACCCAACATAATTAATAATTCATTTAATTGTTGATTTATTAAACCTGCACCTTGACTAATTAATTTTAAACATCCTTGCGAGGGTTCATCATCAACTCTTCCCGGTAAAGCGTAAACATCACGACAAAACTCATTTGCATAAGTTGCTGTTATTAAAGCACCTGATTTTGTTCCCGCTTCCATCACTAATACTGCACGACTTAAACCTGCAATAATACGATTTCTGCGCGGAAAATGAGTCCTGTTAGGTGTAGTTTTCGCAGGATATTCACTAATAACAATCCCAGATTTTAAAATTTGTTGATATAAATCTTTATTTTTCACAGGATATATAACATCTACACCAGTTCCTACAACCGCTATAGTTCTTCCTCCTGCTTTCATCGCTGCGGTGTGACTTTCCGTGTCTATTCCTTCGGCCATTCCCGAAACCACAGTAAAACCATTTTTAGCTAAAGCAGTGCTAATTTGACGAGTCCATTTTATTCCATATTCTGTAGGTTTACGAGTTCCCACTATACCTACCAAGGGTTTTTTTCCTGAATTTTCTTGTAAATCAACTTCACCACGATAATATAAAATTGCTGGTGGTGTGGGAATTTCTCTTAATAATTGGGGATATTCTAAATCTGCGGGTGTCCAGAAATTCGGGTTTATTTGTTGATGTTGAATCAGTAATTGTTCTGGGTTTATACGACTTCTTTGTTGTACAACTTTTTCTAAAGTTTGAAAACCAAAACCTTCGATTTTTCGTAATTCCGCAGGACTCGCTTTCCAAGCATTTTCTAATTTACCAAAATGCTGGTGTAATCGTTGTAATAATATTGGACCAATTCCCGAAATTTGCGACCAAGCTAACCAATATTTGCGATCTTCTATAGTAGACATTTTCAAAAAATCAACCTTTGCGTCTTTGCGTGAGATATTCTAATCTTTAACCCTTTGCTAATCTTTGATTCTTCAAATAATCAAAAACCGACTTATCACCAATATCTGCGGGAATATTTTGTACTGTTTTCCGCAACGCAAACACTAAAAAAGCAATTACCCAAATACCTAATAAAACCTGTTCTGCTTGAGTTGATAAAATTCCTGCTAAATGTCCTAATAATAAAAGTGGAACAAGGGGAGTTAAGATTTTCGTTTCTAACCGATTAAAACAAAATCCTTCTTTAAAGAAAATACCTGTTAAAGCAGCAAAAGTAAAACCCACACCAAATAATGTTAGTGGTTGATTATAAATAGTATTCGCAAAAGGTTGATGATCCAAATGTGCGAAAATTAAGGCAGAAATACTACCAATTATCCAGAAAAGTTGTAAAATTTGATGTAGCAACTTCATATATATGTGAATAGTTAATAAACTCACACCCAAAGCTAAACTAAAAACAGTGTAAAGAGGGGTAATAGCTTGAATAGCTAAGGGATAATCACCATAAAATAAAGCTAAATTACTAGCAATTGCAAAACTAATTGCTGCTATCATTAAACTGGTACGATAGATGATCACACCGATGCGATCGCCCTTAGTAATGGTAAATTCTCCAAACTGTCCTTGATAGACTTCTGGTGTAGGTTGTGGTTCTGGAGTAGATATTGATTGTGTAGTCATATTCAATAATAGAGGATATTGCTAACTGACTGCTATAGCTATTGTATTATGATATTGTGAATTTTTACATCATGAAAAACCCCATATCTGTATAATTCATCTTAACCCTGCTTATTAAGACAGGAGTTGGGGGGATCTGAAACTTTCCCTGTTTTCAGTAAAATTGCTATTAGCCATGATTTAATATATGTATATGATTATCTGGGTAGAGGGGTGAATCGGATGATTGGTAGAATCATTGCAGCACGATACAAAATCATCAGTAAGATAGGACAGGGTACATTTGGTACAACTTATTTAGCGGAAGATACCCAAGTACCCCCACCAAGTGAATGTGTAGTTAAACATTTTACACCATCAAGCACCGAACCGGAAACAATAAAAAAATCTCAAGAATTATTTGCACGGGAAGCTACAATCCTGCATCAACTAGGTAAACATCCACAAATACCCCGACTTTTAGCTTATCCCCAAGAAAACCAAGATTTTTTTATAGTTCAAGAATATATAGCAGGATATGATTTAAAACAAGAAATTCGTCCTAATATTCCGTTGAAGGAAGATGTTGTAATTCAATTATTAACAGATATTTTAGAAGTTTTAGTATTTATTCATGAACAGGAAGTAATTCATCGAGATTTAAAACCGGAAAATATTAGAAGAAGACAAAAAGATCAGAAAATAGTCATCATTGATTTTGGTGCAGTCAAACAAATCAGCACTCAATATTTAGAAAATCAACAACCACAAAATCCTACTACAATTGGTACTCGTGGGTATACACCAATAGAACAACAAATAGGAGCAACTAAATTTAGCAGTGATATTTATGCTGTAGGAATGATTGGTATTCAAGCACTCACAGGTAAACATCCTATAAATTTAGAAAGAGATCAAGAAGCAAAATTAATTTGGCGTGATTTTGTGAACGTTAGTGATCGATTTGCTAATTTTTTAGATAAAATGGTAGAATACAATCACACAAACCGTTATGCTGATGCAACAGAAGCATTAACAGCATTACAGCAAATCTCACAACAACAAATTTATCATCATCAACTTGATAATCAATCTAATGATGAATCCACTACAATTACAATAGGTACAAAGTTTAATCCCTTACTTCTGAAAATTGCATCTGTAGGATTAGGTATATTAGTGACAGGAATTATTATTTTTGTATTTATTAACAGTTCTCGTCCTGAATGTGATGGAAAGTTAGCAACCTATCAAAACAGAGAATATAATATCAATCTGGAATATCCAGAATGTTGGCCTCAAGATGCAACACCAAATGCTTTAGATGATAAACTTGTGACATTTATTCACCCTCGAAAACATTCAAGATTGATAATTAGTAGTTTTCCTTATTTAGAAACTTTAGATCAGCTGCAAAACTTTCAAGAACAGGATATAACTGATAATTTAACAGATGGGAAAGTCACAACAAGAGATACATATTTTTTTAGTGGGAAACAAGGAAGAAAAATCATTGCAACTGGTAGAAACGGTGATGAAAAAATCAAGAATATGTATGTAATGACTTTGAAAGAAAATAAAGCTTATGTGATTATTTATTCAGCAGAAGAAAATGAATATGACAAGTTTTTAAACACTGTAGAAATGATAATTCAATCAATAGAAATCGAATAATTCTCGTTCCCAGTCTCAGACTGGGAATGCAAAACGTGAGTCTCTGACTCACAACATGGTAAAATGATATTGATGATTTTTGTCTGAATCAGGACACCCTTCGGGAAGTCAAAAGTCAAAAGTCAAAAGTCAAAAGTCAGAATTAGGACTTACGCAAGATGTGACTGAAAACCTTATTCTTGCGTAGGGGTAATTCATGAATTACCCCTACTTTCGTTCCCTTTTGCGTAAGTCCTGAGAATTTTTTTGTCTGAATATTCCTCAAAAACCCCTTGACATTTTTCTAGTTTCGGTTATCATAATATTATAGTGGGAATCCGTGTCGCCAGATATAGTAATCAACTAAAATCACAAAGTCATAAACAACCATCAATGTTAAAAATCCTGGTGCAAAGATAGCCAAATTCATTTTTTCCTCCTTTTAAAGAATGACAAATCAAGTCAGAAATAGGTAATCTAACATCCTGTGAATCCTGATTCAGATAAAGTTTCGCGCAGAGACGCAAAGGAGCAAAGTCGCAAAGGAAAAGAAGAAATTGAAAAATCACATCCTGTACATCCTTAAATCCTGGACATCCTGATTCAGACAAACTATTATTGTTGTAATTTTCTAATTCTATCTTGGGCTATTCTCAACCAGTATTCATTACCTCCTTGTTGTTGATATAGTTTCACAGCTTGCTGAAAATCTGCTATAGCACCTTGCTTATCTCCTAAATCATTACGGGCATTTCCCCGGTTGTAGTAGGCATCGGCATCGTTAGGATTAATCTTGATAGCTTGGTTGTAATCTGATATAGCACCTTGCTTATCTCCTAATTCCTTACGGACATTTCCCCGGTTGTTGTAGGCTCGGGCATCGTTAGGATTAATCTTGATAGCTTGGTTGTAATCTGATATAGCACCTTGCTTATCTCCTAATTCCTTACGGACATTTCCCCGGCCGATGTAGGCATTGGCATAGTTAGGATTAATCTTGATAGCTTGGTTGTAATCATCTATAGCACCTTGCTTATCTCCTAATTCCTTACGGACAATTCCCCGGTTGATGTAGGCATTGGCATAGTTAGGATTAAACTTGATAGCTTGGTTGTAATCATCTATAGCACCTTGCTTATCTCCTAAATCATCACGGACAATTCCCCGGTTGTAGTAGGCATCGGCATAGTTAGGATTAATCTTGATAGCTTGGTTGTAATCATCTATAGCACCTTGCTTATCTCCTAAATCATTACGGGCATTTCCCCGGCCGATGTAGGCTTGGGCATAGTTAGGATTAATCTTGATAGCTTCAGTATAAGCTACTATTGCCCCACGATTATCACCTTTGTTTTGTTTATCCAAACCTAAAGCAAAATAATCATCAACATTTAACCTCACAGTGGGAGGTTTAGCAGTTACACCCGTTGAAAGCCTGATAAAAGTATTAATAGGAACACCAGCATATCTATTTAAATTCCTATTTTCAAACTCATCACCCCGGCCATGAATACCTATTACCTCACCTTGCTGGTTTAACACTGGTCCCCCACTCATACCCTTGACAGTCTGGTTAGTATAAACCAAATTATAACCACCATCCACAGTCACCTGTTTAGCATTAGCGGAAACTTCCCCATTAAAACAGTCGTAAAGCGGAGTAGGAACATTTCCTGTTGGGGGACGAAAACCACCGACATAAACATTATCCCGACGTTGCACCACATCAGAATTACCCAACTTCGCTATTTGATAACTTCTATTACTGCTAAACTGCACTACCGTTAAATCTACCGCAGTTCCCAGAGGTTTGATATTCTGCACATTAATGGGATAACGTTGTCCATCAGGGGTGACAATGGTATATCTTAAATTCTGATCTCGGAAATTATGAAAAGCGGTGAGAACAGAATAAGTATTCCCATCTTTTTTGATTAAAGTTCCCGAACCATTGTATTTACCATTATCAATTAAAACGGTGATTTTTTCGGCTATGGCATCTATTTCTTTACTGCATGATAAACCCTGGGCGGTTGCTGGTGGTGTCAGGGTGAGGGAGGTGAGGATAAATAAGGTGGGAAGAGTATATTTATAGTGCATATTATTTTTATTTGTCTGAATCAGGACACCCTTCGGGAAGTCAAAAGTCAAAAGTCAAAGGTCAAAAAATTAATGATATTTAGAGTTTTGAGGATTTACAGGATGTGATTGTTAAATTTATGGTTTGATTTTGGGTGTTTTTTTGTCTGTGTTTACTCCTTAGTCAATGCTGATATATTCATCCCAAGGACTAAAAACATTAACAGACGAAAAAGCAAAATCACTAATATTACGAGTAACAATGATCAGATTATTTTCAGATGCAGTCGCAGCGATTAAACTGTTGACAAGGTTGTTTTTTGACATATTCAGAAATAACACAAGTATCTAATAAATAAGTCATAATGAAATATCTCTACTTGTGTCTTTATCTCTTGTAAATAATGTTTCATTTTCTTCTAATTCAGGTAAAAGCAGAAATTCTGATAATTTCATCTGAGACTTATCTGATTGAGAAACTTTAATTTCTTCTAACTCACATAACCAACGTTGAAGAATAGTCTTTTGTTCTTCTATTGGCAAAGTTTCCACCGTTTCTATAACTTTTTGAAGTAATTCTGTTGTCATAATCATAGCAGGGAATAAAAGTATTTAGGGGTTGCTGAGAAAGTCTTTCCGTGAGGGCATAGGAGTCAGGAGTCAGGAGTCAGGAGTCAGGAGTCAGGAGGAGATTTGAAAATTTCTTTGCCATCTCTTGAAATCCCAAAAAATGCACACT
>NZ_BJCE01000065.1:0-24260 GCF_005402885.1 Sphaerospermopsis reniformis | reverse complement strand
AAACAACAGCCAATTATGATCAAGCATGGAAAGGAGCAATAGAAAAATACTTTCCAGAATTTATCAACTTCTTTTATCCCCAAATTTATCAACAAATAGACTGGAGTAAAACACCAATTTCCCTAGATTAATAGCTTCTGGATAGACATATTTAGTAACAGCAACTTCACTAGGGGTAGCATGAGAACCTTCTTGATCCCCATACAATTCTTTCGCTAGTTTATATACAGAACCACACATAAACCAATTAGCAATTTGACATTGTACTTTTTGGTAGTTTTGAATTTGTAAATCTTCTAAATGTGCGTAGGTTTCAGAAAAAGCAGCTTTTAAAGTAGCAATATTTCCACCATGTCCATTAATAAAATAAAACTTTGTAAAACCAGCTTTTGCTAAACAGGTAATGTAATCTTTGATTACTAAAATTAAAGTGCTAGGACGTAAACTAATTGTACCGGGAAAAGCAGTGTGATGTAATGCCATACCGACATTAATTGTTGGTGCAACCATCGCTGATGTTGTTTCCCCCACACCACGAGATATAGCTTCTGCACAAATCGCATCAGTTCCAATTAAACCAGTAGGTCCATGTTGTTCAGTTGAACCAATGGGAATAATAATTCCCTGAGATTGTTGTAAATAAGTTTCAACTTCTGGCCAGGTGCTGAGATGTAATAACATTTTGTGTAAATCTTATGTAAATAGGAGAATATAATTATATATCAGTTATTCCTGATTGATGAATATTTTTACAAATGATTTTTAAGCTTTAACTTTTAACTGGTAATTGTAATTGTAATTATTTGGGTAATTATTTGGGAGTCGCAACAAGTGATGAAAATATTGAACAATTGACAACTTGAATTTACAATTTGCAAATTATTGCAACTGGAGTTAATCAAACTCGTTGCGAATCTCCAGACAAGACTTACTCCAAGTAAATGATGAAATGTTTGTTTTGTAAATCGTCAACTATACCAGGAGACAAAGATCATAAATCTTGACTCTTGGTGCAGAAGTGCCGAATTAATTAAAGGAATAATGTTTTTTTACGTCTTTGATAATTTCCCATGTACAAGACATCCCAGCAGTAAATGTTACTAAATCTCCTTTACCCATTTGCACTGGTTGTCCGCCATCAGGGGTAACAACTACATCGCCTTCTAAAAAGTAACAAGTTTCTTCAGAATCATAAGTCCAAGGGAATTTGGAAACTTCTTTTTGCCAAATTGCCCATTTGTATACACCTAACTGATTGAGGCTCTCTTGACTCGGTTGATGCTCGATCTTAATTTCCATTTGTTGTTGTATCTAGGGTGATTTAGCAGTAGGATTGAATATCTTCGCCACATTCATCTACTAAATAACACAATGCGCGAAAACGCAAGCCTACAAATTGTTCGTATAGGGGATTGAGTTTGCACATAGGGGGAATGTGGGCAATTTTGCGACCGAAAAATACAATATCACGTTCAAAGGGACATTGAGCAGGAATCAGTTTAGCGATCAATTTCGCTAGTTGACGATTGTGAAATTCGATTTCATCTAACCATTGACGTATTGGTTGTAGTAAATCAGATTTATGACTTGTTTGTTGGGTTGCTTCGATCTGGCTAATCAAGTTAGGGAAAATGATAGATTGAGAATTTGTGGTGATCATAGTTCTACATCCTGTTGTCTTTAAATTGATAAACTTGATAAACTTCTGCCATTTTGGCTGATGACCATGCAAAATCTTACAGAAATCTGCGTTGCCTTAGTAATTCTAGATCAAAAAATTGCAATTGGAATATCTTACAAGTAATAGGCAGATAAATTCCTTAATTAATTGCTATTTAAACTCACGGTGTGTTGAATAACTGTCCCGTTAAATACAAAATAGCAAAGAAATAATAAAAATGGTATTACCTTAACTTATTAATTACTGATATCGAATATTGTGATCCCATATATCAATCCCAAAAGCTTGGTGGGAAAACTATACAGTGTTGCAAATTGTCACTGTTCTCATCAAAATATAGGTTGAGCGTTGCTATAACGAGCGTCTATCAATATTCAGCAATGACTTTCACTGATTTTAAATCAAATTCTAGCCTAAAAATGTTATATATGTTACATGAGTTAACCTAGATATTATCTAACTAGTAGCAAGAAATTCTTTGATAAGAACAAACTAACAGACTGGTAAAATTAGTTTATAAAACACAAAATATGTTATAATAGGTGTAAAAATTTAGCTATCAGTAATCTGTAAATGGCGTAGCAATTTACTGATTGCTGAATTATTACTATGAATCATCTAACTTTTTGACGTTGACAAGCTTTGCAAAATATAACTAGATAACTCAAAAAATCCTGCTCCTTCAGCCGCATTAGTTACATAAGTAGGTTGATACTGTAACTGATTGGCATATTTCATCACATTTGCCACACCTACAGAAATAGGAAAATAACGACTATCAAATAAACTTTCATCATTGGGACTATCACCTACAGTAACAACTTGTTCTAGTGAATATTCTGGGAAGTATTCGCGTAGCACTTGTAACAGTCCCGCAGATTTATTTTGTGCTTGTGGTTTAATGTGACATTGGACGTTACTATAAGTAAATCCCCAACCCTCAAGTTGACAAAGGTTACTGAGATATTGCAATTCATTTAATGTCAAATCAGCAACATCAAATGTCCAATCAGTGACACGAAACCGATTGTCAGCAGATTCCTGAATTTGCGGAAATTGACTTTGTAATTTGGTAAAAGTTGTAGCTAAGTCCTGACGATGTTGAGCTAAATCAGGAATAGGTGTTAAAGTTAGTGGTTCTAATTTAAGAGATGAATAGAACAAACCCCCATTTTCTGCTAAAGCACCCGCAACTGGCATCAAACTACTGAGTCCACTGACCCAACCAGCTGAACGACCGGTGACAATCAATACCTTAACTCCTGTAGCTGCTAAATTCTCTAAAGCTTGCAACAGTGAGGAGGTGAATTTTCCCTCTTGAGTCAAAGTTCCATCCATATCTGTGGCTACGAGACGTATATTCTTCCACTCATGAGAATTGCTAATGTGTCTGTACATAGAAAAATGACAATCAAGGAATATGATGTAAAAAAGATTGATAATAGCTAAATTGTATAATCCTAATAGACATTTCCGGGAATTAATGTAGAGACGTTCTATAGAACGTCTCTACAAGGGTTTTAGAAAACGCATATTTAATTTTCGGACAGGTCTAATATTCTGAACTCTTGTTTAACAGGCAAGATGCCTGTTCCACTTATACAAATTAAATGCACAACAGCTTACCAAATATTTGGGCATCCTAAACATTATCAGTAAAATATTTTAATTTGCTAACCATGCTCAGTACCATCTTTCTAGCCCAGTCTTCAAAAGCTAAAACTATAAAGGCAATTCAATAAGTACCAGCCAATGAGTCTCCAACATCATCCTTATTCATGTATGCCAGTAGAGGACTGCTGTTAGGACTAATCGGTGTAATTATTTATGGACAAGTTTTAATCCATAAATATGAAAAAAGCATCAAATTTGAAAAATTTCGCACGCGAGAACTAGAAAAAAAATTAAAATTGGCTCTGGAAACCATTCGCAACATGGAAACCAACCCGGATTTAGTCCACTCGCGGGACTTTAACCTTGATTATCTGCGAATGCGGATGTCAGAGGAAGTATTTTATTTTGCGATTGTTAATCAAATTAAAATCAAAATCAAAGATAAAATTTCTTTAGCACTGCGCCTAGACCAGTCTCAACAGGGACAAGTAGGAGTTGCCAGCAGCACTGGTAGACAGGTAGACCAGCTTTTTGATGTTGAGTATGAAACTGGTGTACCACCTAATATTGTCAAGCGAGTATTGTTTAGGATTCAAATTCGGTTAATGAAGTTACCAACACAGGCAACTTCTACGACTATTAGCCAAATTATGGACTGTATAGAAACTTATCTGAGTCCTAGAGATGATGACGACTCATGACAGCCAACGATTCAGGGTAGGATTGTCTATATGCACTGGGATCAAAAGGCTAAACCCACACCCCTGCTGGTTTTGGAACAATCCAATGAAGGGGTAAATGTTACTTTCCGTACTACTCGCCAACCAAATGTTGCTGCACCTTCAGAGGGTCCAACAGGAAAGCCAACTGTTCCTCCACCACCAAAAAAAACAACTGGAAAAGCTAAGGCTTGACTCAGTAAACAGTTTAGTTAGTGAGACTCTGAAACTTGCGGACCTACCTTGTGGCTGATAGGTATATTTTGAGCATCACGAGTTAACAGACCATCTTCCATTTCCACGATACGATCAGCTATATCTAGGATGCGGTTATCATGGGTAACTAATAAAATTGCCGTTCCTTGTTCTTTTGCTAGACGCTGCATGATTTCTACCACATCACGTCCTGATTGTTTATCTAATGCTGCCGTTGGTTCATCTGCTAAAACTAATGGAGGTTGATTGACTAAGGCGCGGGCGATCGCTATCCTTTGTTTTTGCCCACCAGATAAATTGTCTGGGTAGTAGTTCATCCTTTCAGCTAACCCCACTGCCCCCAACATAGCTTCTGATTTTTTAATAGCTTGGAATTGAGAAATACCCTCGTTTAATTCCACTGCCATTTGCACATTTTGTCTAGCAGTTAAAAAACCGAGTAAATTGTGAGCTTGGAAAATATAACCTATATTACGCCGACTCTGTACCAATTGACTTTGACTAGAGCCAAATAGTTCCTTACCTAAAAATTTCAGGCTTCCTTCTTGTACAGACCGCAACCCACCAATTAAGCTTAGTAATGTGGTTTTACCTGAACCTGATGGACCAGTCATAATGACAATTTCTCCCGGATATATTTCTAGGTTAATATCAAATAAAATTTGTTTTCTCAGCGCCCCTCGACCATAATAATGGTTGATATTTTTAATGGCAATTACTGGTTCTGAAGTGTTCATCATAGGTGATTGGTAATTGGTGATTGGTGATGCAATGAAAGGATTTTGGATGAAAGGATTTTGGATTGTTTTTGTCATCTCCAATCTAAAATCTAAAATCTAAAATCTAAAATCTAAAATTCTCCTCTCCTGCCTTCCACTTTAGAAAATATCAGCAGGATCAGCGGAGCGTAATTTTCTCATGGCTATTACACCAGAAATAAAACACATTAAAATAGTTAATATTAGTACCATAATAGCCCGATAATAACTCATAAAAACTGGTAAAAGTGTGGCATCTCTAGCAACTTGGTAGAGAAATAAAGCACAAGCAAATCCAGGAATGTATCCTAAAACTGCTAACATAAAAGCTTCTTGCAGAATGACTGTTAATAAATAATTTTGTGTATAACCTATGGCTTTGAGAGTAGCATATTCAGATAAATGATCTGTTACTTCTGTATACAAAATCTGATAAACAATTACAGTTCCCACAATAAAACCCATAATTGTCCCTAAAGTGAAAATAAAACCAATAGCGGTACTCGTTGCCCAATAGTTTCTTTCAAAATCAATAAATTCTTCTTTAGTGAAAACATTCACATCTGTAGGTAAATAAGTCCGCAAATATGCAGCCACTTGCTTGACATCTGAACCAGGTTTTAATCTAATTAACCCGATATCAATTAATCCCCTTTGGCGATTATTAAATATTCGCAAAAAGTTGACATCACTGGTAATTAAATTGCCATCTGCGCCAAATGATGCTCCTAAAGTAAATAATCCTGCTACTTTAATTCGTCGTCTTCTCACCTCTGCTGTGACATTTTTTCCCTGTTCAAAATCACTAGCAATTGATCCATATTCTACCCTAGAAGAACGGTCAAATAATACCACATCTGGCATTTTCAATTTATTGATATTTTCTTCTACTCCGGGCAAATCAAAAACATTAAATTCTGGGTTGAAGGCAAAAGTTAGGATACTACGAGGGCGACCAGTAATAGGATTTTTCCAAGTGGTATAGTCTAAATAGATCGGATGCACTGATTCCACTGCTGGCACATCTAAAGCTTTATATAATCGCCTTTGGGAAAAAGGTTTCATTGCTAATACAGCATTAGATTGATTGTTAATTACAACAATGTCACCCTTTAAACTGCTGTGCATTCTGACGTTACTGTAATATAGTGCATCCCGAAAACCTAGCTGCATAAACATCAAGATATCAGCAAAGGCAATACCTGATAAAGCCACAGCTAGGCGAGTTTTTTCTCTTGTCAGTTGTAGCCAAGATAGAGGTATTTTTTGAGTCATTTAATTTTGGATTGGAGATGTTGGATTTGGGATTAATTAAATGAATCAATTCCAGGTATTATGGGAATATCCCAAATGTGGAAGTTGATTTTTATCTAATAACAGAAAATTATTCCATGCTGAATTTGGCTGAATTTGATTGAACCGCAAAGACGAGCCAGTGCGTTGGGCGGCTCTGCCGACTTGTAGCAACTGGCGTGCAAAGGACACAAAGGTAAGAGAGTTTTAGAGAGTTTTTGGTGTGGCTGTGTTGATTTTTTCTTTTATGGGGATGCTCCCAGTTTTATTACCATCAAGTTAATTTCAAATTACCTGGTTTTGGTGATGTCATCTGTGTTAATTTCCACAATCACTTTAGCGTTAGTTAAACCAGAAACTTGTTGACTATCTGCGGGAGAAAGAGAAATTTTGACTTCTACGACTCTGGCATCAATATCTGCCGCTGGATCTGTATTCAGTACATCTTTTTTACCGATTTTTCGGCCAATTTCTGTGATATTGCCTTTGATTTGCCCGCTAAATGCGCCGTTATCACTGGTGATAGTCGCACTTTGACCAACACGAACTTTACCAATACTATCTTCGGGAATTTCAGCAATGACAAACATTTGATCCGTTTGTCCAATTTCCGCAATGCCATTTGTACTCATGACTTCCCCTGACTTGGTGTGAACTTTTAAAATTTCGCCAGGGGTTGGGGCTTTGACATAACTTAGTTGCAGTTCTGCTTGGGCTTTTCTGACAAAGGCGATCGCATTACTAATTTGAGCTTGTGCCATTTGTACATCAGTAGGACGCACATCTAATAACCTGCTTAATCTCGCTCTTTCCTCGTCAATTTGCCTTTGTAATGTGGACACAGTTTTGTCGCGGGTGGCCGTAGCCTCGATCAGTTGCTGCTGTAAAGTAGCGATAGTTTGGATTTGAGTAGCTCTAGCTTCAGCAATTTGTTGTTGTAGTGTTCCTAGTGCTTGTCTCAAACTAGCTTGAGTTTCCCGCAGTTGCTGAGTAGCGGTGACAGCACTCAAACGTCTTCTATCCCTTTCTTGCTGGGAAATAGCCCCCTGTTGATATAAAAACTCATAGCGTCCGGCATCAACTTGAGCATTGCGCTGTTCAGCTTGTACCCGGTTAATTGTGGCTCTTAAACTATCTCTTTGTCCACTGAGTTCGGCTTCTAGACGTTTAATTGTGGCAGTTTGGGCGATTTTTTCCCCACTTAATTCGGCTGCGATGCGGGCAATAGTCGCTTGTTGGGCTTGTTTTTCTCCTTCTAGCTGTGCTTGTAAACGAGAAATGACCGCTGTTTGAGCTTGAATATCTCTTGGTGAAGCAGCTTTTACTTGGGCTAAATTAGCACGAGATTCTTGTAGTCTGGCTTTTGCTTCTTCGACTGCGGCCATATTGGTGTCGCGGCTGTCTAAAATGGCAATAACTTGACCTTGCTGTACTTTTTGTCCTTCTTTTACCAATAGTTGTTGTACTCGTGAACCTGCTGATAGTCCTGAGTTGGGAGCAGCTATTTTAATTACTTCTCCTCGCGGTTCTAATCTGCCCACAGCACTAATACTACTGGGAGTAGGAGCTATGGATACGGAGGAAGTTAGTTTTTTTAATTGTTCAATTCTGGCTGTACCTAGAACACCAGCGGCGATCGCTACTGGTAAGGCTATAGCAACTTTCAACCAAACTTGAGATTTTTCTAGTGCCGATTCTGTTAACTTTGGCTTTTCAGTCACCCTTGACATGATATGTTGCCCTTTTATCTAATTTGTGATTTGTGAAAGTAAAAAAGCAAATTAGCCTCAGTTGATTTGGTAAAATATAAGTTGTGATTGCACAAAAAATTACAGGAATTCGCACTGTTTAATTCACCACATTCAGCACCCAGATAAGCAAATATTAAGCAAATATTTTTTATTGCTGATGATTTATCCCAGCAATATGGAATAAATGCGCTAATAATAATCACGCAAAAATAAATTAAGAATTGATATTAGAAGTCAGGGATCTGGGTATGAAGAAGTGTTACATACCCCTATATCAAATAGAAAATTCCTAATATCAATGTTTTCTTAACTGAATTGTTAACAACTGAATTGTTAACCTGTGAACCAATTTATTTGTTTACATCTAACAAAACAACAAATATTTTTGGTAATTTCCTGATAATATATGATGCGCTACTTTTATTTCTACCGATTTTAAACTCCCATTTAACTTTAGTTAAATAAATTCTACATTTATTAGTGATGAAAAAACGTAACGAAGCTTACAGATAGGGAGTCTTAAAAATTTTTCAATTACAGCTATTTTCAGGTAAATAAACCACATTTTGATTTAAGTTTCGCGTGAACAATGTAGGGGCGTTCGCGAAGCGTGCTGGAAGCATCAGCATTCGGACAATTAATTATCGGTTTTTATCTAAGACTATCATCCGAATGCTTCGCCCTTACTGTGGTCTAAAGACATGAAAACTGCTGTAAGCATTCATCTGTCAGCAGTCAATGATCCGCAAGAACCTGAAAACAATCAATCATAGTCTGTAAATTGCTCTGATTAACACTGGTGTAATTTAACAAAACTCTGTATCCTTGTTATACTGTTTCTTGATGAGTCTGCGCTAAATTCTCTAACATCTTTCTTTGTGTTCTTTGCGTTCTTTGCGGTTCAATCATATCAAGCGAGGGGTAATTTTCTATTGTTTAGATAAAAATAAACTTAAAATAAACTGACACATTTGGGATGCTCCCTGCTCTTACTGCTATTCGATGATAACTAATAACTGATTACTGATTACTGATTACTGATAGCTGATTACTGACTTATTGTGGTAAATCAAATAATACCGTAGTCATGTAATTTTCTGCCCAATCTTCACCAAAAGCTTTTTCTAGAACTCGTCGGGTTTTATCATTTTGTTGTTGTTTTGTACAATAATTATGTTGTCCGGCAATAATTACAGGTACTTTTTCTGCTGCTACGGGAATAGATGCGATCGCTTGACTACAATGAATATCTAAAAAGTCTTTTACTCTTCCCAAAAATAAGCTTTCTTCTTCTAAAGAACTGGGACGAATAAACAAACAAAAATCAGAAAAGATATTTCCCCACTCTGGTAAATCACGGGATTGGGAAAAGTTAATTGTTGTTAAATTTTTCAGTTGGGAATTATAACCTTCTGGTAAAATCCGTTCTAAGTTAACAGGAGAAAGGTCAGCGATCGCAGCACTAATTTGACCTCTACCTCCAACTAAATCACAACCAAACATAGGTATATCATATTCTGGTCGGGGAAACATCACACAATGCAAAATATCTAACATATTTCCCACTCTTGCTAGTTCCAAGTGCATTTTACGAAAGTGGGTACTTTGATAACAACGATTTTCTATAATTAGTTTTTCCCCTTCTAGTCTACCTTCTACATATCCTAATTCCGCAGGTAAATGATAGGGTGATAAGTCTAGGTATTTATGCCAAGCTGCTTCAATTGTATCAGCTAGTTTACAAATCAAGGGATGTTGTTGTTCACGTAGGGATGGGGTAGAAATGGAGGTCATATTTTTTATGTCAACGATGTAATTTATGATCTAGTTTACAATTAGTCAGGTTATTTATTTGTATTAAGAATTATAAATAAATCATCAATAGCATCATATACATAACATTTTGATGATTTTTGGTAATTTAGTTGCCACAGACAGTAAATTCAAGCTAGTATCAAATTAATCAAAAAACACAAATAAAAAACATAGAACATAAAACATATTAGATATGAGTTACGACAGCACTCTGAAATATTTAATTGAAGAATATCCGCAAGCAATTGTTGAATGGTTGCTTGGTGCAAATATTTCCGAAACACCAGAAATATTAAAAACAGAATTAAATTTAGAACCCATTCGGGTGGATGGACTATTTTTCTTAAAAACCAGCAGTAAAATCATTCATTTAGAGTTTCAAACCATTCCCCAATCAAAACCACCCATACCTTTACGGATGTTAGATTATTGGGTGAGATTATATCGTCAATATAATATTGAGATTGAGCAAATTGTTATTTTCTTAAAACCAACCATATCAGAAGATGTATTTATTAATGAATTTAGAGCTACCAATACTTTTCACCGTTATCGAGTGATCAGAATTTGGGAATGTGAACCTGAACCATTATTAGCAACGACCGAACTATTACCCTTAGCAGTATTAGCCAAAGCTGATAATTCTAGTATAATATTAGAACAAGTTGCAGCTAAAGTAAATATAATAGAAGACAGAAGACAAAAAATTAACATTTCCGCTTGTGTGCAACTTTTAGCTGGAATTAAATTTGATACAGATATCATCAGTGCTTATTTTCGGGAGGATATTATGCAAGAATCTGTAGTTTATCAAAAAATTGTTAGAGAAGGTTTAGAACAGGGAAGACGCTCGGAAGTGAAGTTAATTATGCGTCAGCTTCAGCGTCATTTAGGAAAAATAGGTACAGAAATTCAAAATCAAATTCAAGATTTATCTTTTACACAGTTAGAAGATTTGGGGGAAGCTTTATTAGATTTTAAAACTGAAGGTGATTTAAGGAATTGGTTAAGTGAAAATTGTGAGTAGGGGTTTAGCATTGCTAAACGCATACAGGAGTCAGAATATTTGATAAATATCTGGCTTTTGGCAGTAGAGGAATAATAGCCAACCCTAAAAAATTAAGCAGCGCGATCGCTCATATCATATTCAACTACTTGTCAGTAGTAAAATAATGCGTAGGTTGGGTTAAACGAAGTGCAACCCAACACAATAACATGAAAAATAATGGGGGGATGGTGTTGGGTTTCCGTTGTCAACCCAACCTACAATATCAGGCGATCGCTTTTGATTATAATGTTGGCATGGAATAACTCATAAAATAATCTGTAGGTTGGGTTAAACGAAGTGCAACCCAACACAATAACATGAAAAATAATGGGGGGATGGTGTTGGGTTTCCGTTGTCAACCCAACCTACAATATCAGGCGATCGCACTATAATTTTTTTGAGAATCCAGCCTTTTTTCTCAACAATCTTACATAGTTTTTTCCCTAAGATTGATTTCATACGGCTATTTCAATAACTTTTGAGGTAAAATCTGGTTTTTGGCTTTCGTTAGCTACTTCTAACCAACCTTGTATGGCATCTTGAATATTATTGATAATTTCATCCATACTATCTCCTTCTGTGATACAACCAGGGAGCGCAGGAACTTCTGCCCAATAACCTCCTTCTTCGGCAGGATGAATAATCGCTTTGATTTTCATTATTTTCCTCATTTAGATTTATTTGTCTTCTCAAATTTTAACAGATCGCTCTTTAACTCCATCAACAAAAATGATCGCACCCTCCAAACTTCAAAAAAAGCGATCGCCTAATGCCGAATCCGTTATCCTAAAATAATAGAAATGCTATCAACAAGTTCTGATTATGCAGATGAGTGAAGAAATTACGATCAAAGTTAGTCCTAATGTTGCTCAAGCCTATCAAAAAGCTACGGAGCATAAAAAATCATCTTTATCAACTCTGATTAGTATTTTTTTGAGAGAGGATGTCAACGAGGACGTTGATTTTCTTGGTAAATTGATGGATGAAATTAGTGATAGGGCAGTTGCTAGAGGTTTGACACCAGAAATTTTGGAGACAATTCTGAATGAAGAATCTCCCTAACTATGTGTTGGATACCAATATTATTGTTAGTGCTTTGTTGTTTAAAAATAGCCAACCTCGTCGGGCATTAGATAAAGCAAGACATCAAGGAACTGTCTTAATGTCCCAATCTATTTGGCAAGAAATAACAGAGGTTTTAACAAGGCCAAAGTTTGAACGATATGTCTCTTCAGTTAAAAGAGATTTATTCCTAATTTGGTTAGGTGAATTAGTTCATTTCATTGAAATCAATAAGACGGTTACTATTTGTTGAGATGCGAAGGATGATAAATTTTTAGAGTTGGCCGTTAATGGCGATGCCGAGCTTATTGTGAGTGGAGATCAAGATTTATTAATTTTGAATCCATTTCTTGGAATTTCTATTGTTACTGTTAAAGAGTTTCTAGAAGTAGAATAAGCTAAATTAATTTTTATTTTTTAACTTCAAGTAAGTTAGCGATCGCTGTCTCTAAATCTCAAAAATCGCACTTCCCCACTGATCGCCCTCAACCCCACCGATAAATGATCGCCTTTCTAACCTTCCCCCAACAGTATTATACTCTCACAAACTGATCGCACTTCTGGACTCAAAAGATACTCGCCCATCAAACAACTGGGTTAAATTCTAAATAAATTTTTATTATTCTAAATAGATTCGTTCAAAGGGTTCCTTTCGATAACGACGGTAAATATCAAAGTCACTATCTAAGGTAATAATTGCAGAAATATTAAGTCTTTCAGAAATAGTAATTAAGGACAGATCTGCAAAATCTCCCGGTAGGTCAGCGTATTGTTCATTGAGTTGTCTGATTCTAGCAAAATCCTGTGGTAAAAGAGGAATACATTGATAAAGTTGATGAGATAAATCACTTAAAAATTCGTTTTGTGTTCGATAATCACGGCTTAAAAGATACATGACTTCTGTTATGCAAGCAACCGTTGTAATCAAGTCGCTGGAACATTTTTCAAAAAAGTTGACGACATCCTGATGATAATTATCTTGGGCACTGTAATAGGCAACCAGAATACTGCTATCTGTAATAATTTTGGGAGGATAATGTGTCATAAATGATGTTTCTGATGATGGTTTTGGATATGTTCTGCAACAATTTTTTTACGGTTTTCTCGCAATGATAAATCAGGGGGCGCATTTTCTAAAAGGTGCTGAGGATGTTCTCCCCTACGTTGCAACAAAGTTTTACGCGGTTTTAAGTTTTGCCAATGTTCGTAAATCAGTTTTTTGAGTAGTTCCTCTGAGGTGATATTCTCTTCTGAAATGATTTCTGTTAAATAGTTTTCTGTTTCCCGATCTAAATTGATGGATAGCATTGTAACCTTATGGGATAACTCAACATCTTTGATTATAGTTTAAAATTGGAAATCGCTAAACTTGCCGAAAGCATCGCCCCCTCTAACTCTCAAAAACTGATCGCCCTGTTAACCTCCTCCAAATGATCGCCATCCCAACTTTCAAAAAAAAGATCGCCCCCTCCAACCCTCAAAAACAGATCGCCCTCTCACAAACCTTGATGCCACCCTCCAACCCAACCGAAAAACGATCGCACTCTCAAAAACAGATCGCATTCAACCTCACCAACAAACGATCGCACTCATCATTACAAAAAACGATTGCACTTATTTCTCAACAACGATCGCACCAACCAAAATCAACTCAGTATATCTCGCAGTTTGAGTTAAGGAACCCAGCCCAAAAAATTAAACGATAATGATGTTAATTAATTTTGAAAGGGAATATTGTTTGTGTGGAAATAGTAGGTTTCCTTTTGTCAATAGGTATTTTTCAGAGCTTTGACTTTAGCAGCTAACTTGCCCTTAACACCAGGTGATTTATCACAAAGGTCGTCAAAAGCTTCTGCGACACTCAGCAAAATATCAAATACATCCGCTTTAGCATTTTGTGAATTTTTATAAAGATTTTTATAATAAGAAGATTTTGACTGACCAATTTTATCAGAACGTCCATGGAAACCTTCAAATTGTAAAACCAAATCAAGAAGGGTATGGAGTCTCACATGAACTATTTCTTCCATTTCTATTAACAGAGATGGATCTTTACCTTTTTTTCCACCAACAAACTGAGGTATTGCATGATGCTTATGTAAACCAGATACAATTGTATGAGTAGCTTCACAAGCACGTTTTAAGGCACTGTGTGCAAAAATGATTTTTTCGCGTGCCTCTTCTCTTCTTCCCATTCCTTGTATATTAGTTCCAACTAATAAGCCCACTAGATCAAAAACTCGTCCACTAGGGTCTATAAAAATTAGTGGATTTGATCCTGCATAAACATATTTATTTAATGTTATAGGATTGTTAATAATTCCCTCAAAAGGATCGCGTCCATAGAAACGCCCCGAAGTGGCATCTAAATATCTTGCTCTCAAATAATCCAAACCTAAATTTGGATCGCGTTGTTCCCCTGCAAACAAATAGGAATTTTGCGTATTCCCTAACTGTTTAATAATCTCCCCAAACGCCTCATAGGCATAGGCATCCGTCAATAAATCATTAATATCCGTCAAAGCACGGGTACTGCCCAACCCATCCACATGATAAAAAGAACGCTCAGTATCTCGTAACTGAGAAATCAAATCATGGCCATAAATGTAACTCGCCTTAATAATCTTACTCGGCGTGTATTCCTCCAACACCTGAGCATAATCACGGTTTTTATCCACTAAGAAACGGGTTTCTTCCCCCGCCACCGTTTGACGAATCCTGATACCATCCCCGTCGTATTCATTGGTGACATCATTCACACCATCACCATCGGTATCCGCACCCACTAAGCGATTTTCCACATTCCACTGATATGTCGTTTTTGCCGTGCCGACAGTCTTAGTTAAGGTATTGCCATTATTGTCGTAGGTATAGGTCGTCGTGACCCCGTTTGTTACCTCTTTTAATAGGCGATCATTGCCGTCATACTCATAGGTAGTATTCCCTTCCAAAGAATCATTGCGAGTTAACCGATTACTGACCACATCATAGGTATAGCTAATCGTGCGAGTAGTTCCGTCAATAATTTCTTCCTGTAGTAAACGGTAGAGAGCATCATATTGATAGTTACTTTGACGACCATCTTGCTCAACGATCGCTAACCGATTTCCCACCTTATCTAGGGTATAGCGGAAACTATTGATCACCCCGTTACTATTGCCATTTTGTAGATAGAGCAAGCGATTCAGCAAATCATACTCACGGGTTTCCGTTGTGCCATTAGCTAAAGTCGTCTTAATTAAATTGCCCGCCAAATCATAGGTATAGGTTGTTACTCCCGCTTGCGGATCAGTCACCGTTTTCAGGCGATTCTGCTCATCAAAACTATAGCTCGTCTGTCCTGAAGGAACCTTAACCACCGTGCGATTATTGGCCGCATCATAACTGTATTCAATCTTAACCCCATCGGCATCCACACGCGATAGCAAATTATCGCGGACATCATAGCTATAGGTAATCGTTCCCAAACTCGATGTTTCCGTAGCCCGTTGACCTGTCAGCGTATAGGTATAGGCAACCCGACTGTTATCAGGGAAAATCCGACTTAATAAACGATTCCGCTCATCATACTCAAAATGAATCGTTTCTCCATTAAAGTCTGTCGTACTCAGAAGATTGCCCACCGCGTCATAGGTCATAGTCGCCTCTTGACCCAAGGGTAAATCCGTCCCAATCCGTCGCCCTAAAACGTCATACTCATAGCGAGTGATATTCCTTAGAGCATCCTTTTGACTAATTAAATTACCCAGTTCATTGTACTGATACTCCGTGCGTTGGTTCAGCGCATCAATCACCGCCGTTAATTGACCCACCGCATTATATTCATACTGGGTTTTATTACCCATTTGATCGGTCTTGGCCACAACCCGACCCGCCAAATCATAGGTTGTCGAAATGTCTGACTGATCCGCGAAAATCTGACCAATCGAGCGACCTAAACTGTCATAGAGATATTGAGTGGTACGACCCAAGGGATCAGTCTCAGTCAGTTGGCGACCCAGGGCATCATAGGTGACGACAATCTGAGGATTATCACTATCATTGTTCGGTGTGCCATCGGGCAGAATCGTCTTTGTGCGTCGTCCCAACGCATCGTATTCATACCGAGTAATATTGCCCCGTTCATCCACTTCCGCAATGACCCGACCCGCCTGGTCATAACGGCTTTCTTTCCGAGGATTATCACTGGCATCATTGGGCGTTAAATCAGGGAATAACGTAAAAGTTAAGCGTCCCAAAGCATCATATTGAAACTCAGTCCGTCGTCCTAATTCATCAATTTCCGCAATCACCCGATTAGCGGCATCGTATTGCTTGCGAGTGCGGGGATTATCGCTGTCATTATTGGGTGTCGCATCGGGATAGATGGTTTCTAAAAGTTGACCAGCATCGCTATAAACATATTTTGTCACCCGTCCCAAAGCATCAATTTCCTGGGTTTTCTGACCGTTAGCGTCGTAGGAGGTTTGAGTCACATTCCCCAAAGCATCCGTAACCTTGATCACATCCCCTTTAGCGTTATATTCCGTTGTGGTCACCAGGGTTTTTACCCCTGCCGCAGTCGTTAATTTTCGGGTTTCTGTGAGGCGATTCCCATTACCATCGTAGGTATAGGTGGTTTCGTGACCGAGGGGATCAACCTCTTTCGTGACATTGCCCCGTCCATCATATTCATAGGTTGTGGTTCCCTCCGCAGTGGTTAAAGTCGTTAATAAACCGCCTGCACCATAGGTTAAATTAATGGGGCCATTAGCTAACCCAGAAATTGCCGTAGGATTGCCATTACTGTCATAAGTATTTGTTACCGTATTACCCAAAGCATCCGTCGTCGTTAACAGATCACCTTTGGCATTGTAGGTATAGCGAGTCACGTTACCTAAAGCATCGGTTTCCGTTAGCTTATTGCCACTGCTGTCATAGGTAGAACTGCTAGTTTCACCTTCTGGATTGGTTTCACTCAGTTGATTATTATCTTCATCGTAGGTACGACGAGTAATGCCACCCTTAGCATCTACTTCGGTAATAACATTGCCCCGCACATCATACTCATAGGTAGTCGCATTCCCTAAAGCATCCTTAGTTGTATAAAGGGAATTATCGGGGTTATATTCCAATTGAACGCTATTCCCTAAAGCATTAAAGACTTTGGTTAAACGGCCATTTTCGTCATACTCATTTCTGACTCCCGTTTTACCCAAGGGGTCAATAATTTTATCCAGATAATGAGCCTGTTGTCCATTGTATTCAAAAGTTGTGGTGTTATTTTCCCGATCCGTTACCTTGACGAGATCACCATTAGCATCATATTGATAACTAACTCGATTTCCCATCGGATCAATGGCCGCCACAATACGCCCCTGGGCATCTCGTTCAAAGGTGACTTGTTGCCCATTACTGCTAACAATTCCCCCATCACTAAAGTTGAGAACATCCCCATTGCGATTGGTAATGGTATTAATATCGCCTGTTGTCGCGTCAATGTTATAAACTACGCCCTCTTTAGTCGTTAATTTGTAAGTATTTCCCCAATCTTGAGGATTGTAATAACTATAAGCAGAACCTCCACTAAGGGGAATAACGCGATCGCTGTCTCCTTTAATCAAAACAATGCCGGCAGTGTCAACACTCAAGGTACTAGTAGAACCCTTATCAGCTACAAACGTAGGTTTGTATAACGTCCTACGTCCTAGAAAAGCACTGAGAGGAATTCCCATTACTTTCATTTCTTGTAACTTAAAAGTAAACCGTTCCCGCTTACCACCAGGCAAGGTAATATAAACCGAATCGCCTTCTTTAAAGCCAACACTACGGAGACCTAATTCTTGATAAAGCTCATCCTTAGGCAGACTGGTTCGCACACTTGCATTACGGAATTCCATCCGCCAACCGTAACCAAAATCCTCCTGACTATTACTAATTAAAGTGTCATAGGTACGAGTCAAAGTAATCGGAATACCCGAAACAGGAATCTCTAAATCTGTAAAGGAAAGTTGGAAATTACCAAGTTTTAAATCTCCTTTAACATCCAATAATTGGGAAACACTATTGCCCGCCCCATTAACGTCATAGGCAACTAAACGGACTTGATAAGTATCATTGGCTAACAAGGTCGGGTCTAAGACCCCTAAAACGCCATTATTAACCGTGTTTGTACCTCGGAACATTTCCTTAAAGGGTTGACTACCATCGGCAGGAGCCACTTCCAAAGTGTAGTAAGCCAAATTCGTATCATTAACACTGCCCTTAATCTCTACAGGAGCGGTAATTTCACCATTCACAATTCCCGATAAATCCAGGTTTACCGTTGGGGCTTCTGTATCTGTTGGGTCTAAAACATTAACCGTTGTGGTTGCCTCACCGCGATTACCCGCCCCATCTAATGCCACTGCTTTAGCCGTAATCACCCCCGTTGTCGTGGCAGTAAAACTAGCAACTCCATTACTGTCAATCACCACAGGCGTATCGTTAATCAACAATTGCAGATTAGCAATGCCGATATTATCCGTTGCTACCACTTGGAAACTACAGTTTCACCTTGATTAATCAAACTAAGACTGCGATTAATACGAACCTGGGGAGCCGTTGTGTCCGCCGTAACTTTTAGGGTAAAGGTTTGTTGGGTTGTCCCTCCTGCTCCATCGGTAACAGTTAAGATAACGGCATGATCGCCAAGTTGGCTATTATTGGGAGTCCAGCTTAAACGTCCCTGGGTATCTAGGGTCATTCCCAAAGCCTGGGACGTGGTATCTAAGCTATAGCCTAGGGAGTCACCATCGGGATCAACTGCCTGAAGATTATAACGATAGATTTGATTGGGAACCGCTTCTAATCCAGGCGTTGAACGAATGACGGGCAAACTATTCGTCTTCGCTGTTAAGGTATAGCCCTGGGTAACACCTAACCCCTCTGTATCAAAGACCGCTACCACCACTTGGTAATTGCCGTTAACTGGGGTCGTCCAACTTAAAAGCCCACTGGCCGCATCAATGGTCATGCCCTGGGGCGATTCTAATAATTGGTAACGCAGAGTTTGTCCATCGGGATCTTTAGCTTCCACTTGGTACTGATAAGCACTGCCCACATTAGCCACAAAACCAGGTGTTGAAGTGATATTAGGAGCGTGGTTAATAGCTGTACTACCCACTTCTAAGCGATAGGTTTGGGTGGTGGTGGCTCCCTGATTATCCGTTACCGAAACATCAATGTCATAGCTACCTACCTGAGTCGGTGTCCACTGTACCTTGCCCTTTGCATCAATGGTCATGCCATTAGGACGACGACCTAAACTATAGGTAAGAGGGCTATTTTCAGGATCAACTGCGACCACTGTATAGGTATAGGCTTGACCTATTGCCCCACGAGTGATCGGATTAGAAAGAATATTGGCGGGGCTATTGGCTCCATTGACTTTCAGGGTAAAGCTTTGGGTGCTGTAGTCGCCGTAGGAATCCAACAAGCGAACAGTAACTTCCTGCTGACCGAGTTGATTGCTTTGGGGTTGCCAACGTAATGCACCCGTCTGAATATCCAATACCATACCGGATGGGGCTTGATCCAAACTCCAAAAGACTAAATCGCCATCGGGGTCTTGGCCTGTCAGGTTATAGGTATAGATTTGTTCAATATTGGTCGTTAGGTTAGGAGCCGAAGTGATAACAGGAGCGCGATTGCTGGCTTGATGACTAACGGTAATTTGATAGGTCTGTTCCGTTGTAAGAGTTCCATCGCTGGCTTGGATGGTAACGGTTTGTTGTCCAGCTTGAGCGGCGGTGGGTTGCCAACTAATTAATCCTTTTTCTAGGGTCATGCCTGTGGGAGCTTTAACTAGGCTGTAGGTCAAAGCATCTCCATTGGGATCTGTGGCTTCAACTTGATAGAAGTAGGAACTACCGATGCGGGTAGTGGTGCGAGGGGTAGAGGTGAAGATGGGAGCCTGATTATTATCGGCAGCATTAACCGTGAGGGTGACAGTTTGGAAGGCTTGGCCACCCTTGCCGTCTTCTACTTTGACTGTAAATTGATTAGCTCCGAGTTGGGTATCATCAGGAGTCCAAGTCACTAAACCAGTTGTCGCATCAATAGTCATTCCGTTAGGCGTACTATTGTTAAAACTATAGGTTAGGGTGTCGTTATCAGCATCAATGGCAGTAGCTTGGAATTGGAAAGTTTTACCTCTCTGGGCTTTGGCATTGTCAGGAACCAGGGAAGTAAAGAGAGGGGCATGATTGTCAGATAGCAGTTCAAAGGTGAGATATTGTAACGCTGATCCTCCCCGTCCATCTTTTGCTGTTACCAGAACATTAAAGAGAGGATGGGGCAACACTAAATCATAACGGCCACGGATGATCGCCGCTTGATTGATTTGTTGCAGTTCTTGATAGGCTTTTTCAACCTGCTGTTTAGTAGGAATCCAGACCACTATGCCACTTTCAGAGTCAATGGTCATCCCTTCAGGAGCAAAGGTTAATTGATAGGTAAGAGGATCACCATTGGCATCACGGGCATTGGCATCATACTTGAGAACTTCCCCTGCTCGAAGTTGTAAATTATTGGGAGGAGTAGAAAGAAAAATTGGCGATTGGTTAGGTGGTTCGGCAATTTTACTCAGGCCAAAAAGATGACTAAAGGTTTCTCCCTGTAACGTTACTGTGTCAATGATCGGTAATTGATTAGCAGGGGGAGCCGTTAGATTTGAGCCATTGGGGACTTCCACCCGCACCGTGTAATTACCAGGAATGAGATTATCAAAGGTGTAGTAATACTTGATATTTCCCAAGGTATTAAACGTTTGGTCATCTTTGGTAATACGGAAGGGTTCTTCAGTATCAAGAACTTGGTTATTATTCAAGTCTAAATAAACGGTAACTCCTTGTTTCCAAGGTTCCAGGGCATAACGATCATCAAAGCCAAAGAAGATGTTATAAAGCTCATCAAAATCAATGACTTGAATGGCATTTGGATCAATGGCTTCTAGGTTTTCAGTTGTAGCTGCTTCCCCGATCGCAAAAGCTGTAATATTCCCGCCTTTGGATTTGAGGTCATCAATGGTAGCTTTAGCTCGGTTTTTGTCAAATCCATCATCATAACCATCGGACATGAAAATGAAGTTTGGATCACCTGGTAAGACATCGAATAAAGCATCAATTTTGTCGAGGGCTGTATGAATATCCGTTCCTCCCTGAATCATGCCAGGAGTTAGGGATTTTAAAATTTGTCGAATATCATAAACACCATCATAATCCGCATCCGCGATCGCCGTTGTATATTCCTGTAAGCCAGCAGTCGTTGGATCTAAATCTTGGATCAGAGCATCGGAACCAAAGATAATCAAGCCAATTTTGACGCGATCGCCAGCACCTTGGGCAATAATGGCATCTAACAACACTTGGGCAGCCGCAACTTGAGCATCTACAACAGTTTTAATGTCTTCATATTCTCCCTTACCTCGGAAGGGAGCAGCAGTGCTTCCTGAAACATCAATAGTAAAGATTACAGCAGGATTATCCCCTTGAATAAGTTTGGTATCGCGGAAACCATTGCCATTAAGGTCATCAAATACGCCCCCGCGAATGGTTCCCAGTTGACCGAATACATCAACGGTAAAAGTTTGTCGATCCCAACCACCACGACGATCATTGACTTCAACGGTAAAAGTTGCCTGTGATCCAGCTTGGACAGTGGCATCTGAGAACCAGAGTAATTCTCCTGATGTATTATTAATGAATGCTCCGACGGGTGCATCTAAGAGGCGATAAACCAATGGATCACCATCGCCATCAATGGCCTTGAGTTGATAGCGATAAGCTTTGGTATCAAGCGCGAAACGTTTTTCAGGCTCACTAATAATTACAGGATTGCTATTCTCAGGATCAGCCCAGAGACGAATCTGATAGTCTTGGATTGCCGTCCCGCCCTGAGTATCTTTAACCCCAATTTTGACGGGGAAGAAACCTAATTGGTCAGGATTGTTATTAGCGGTTTCCCCTGCTCCAGGGGTAAGAATATCGGTAGGTTTAGCCCCAATCCGAGTCACTCGGAAATTGTAGTCAACCTTGCTACCATCAGGGCCACCTTGTAATAGGAGATAATAGTCTCCTGTTTCAGGAATAACAATTTCTGTATCAGTATTTTGATAATTATCAAATAATTGATTGTTACCAGCACCAAATAATTTCCAATGATAGTATTGGTAATACCACCAGGGCTGATTTGATGCCGACCAACCTAAATTATCAAAATAGAGTCTTTCACCGGCTGTTGCCTGTAATTTAAATAGTTGGCTTTGTTGACCGTTATTAATTGAGCCTGTAACTGGCAAATTATAGATTATTTGAGGAGCATTAGCTGGGTCTAAAACTTGGAAAGCATAATCACGAGAATTACCCCATCTGTTACTAACCAGAACTTGATATAGACCATCTTCAACTAGAGTCAAAGGCGAGCCATCATCCCACCAACTTAAATTACCAGAGTTGGCAAATAATTGCTTGCCATTAGGGTCGTATAAACTAACGCTAATCCCATCTCCATAGAAAGCATTAAAGAAAACCTTTTGTCCTGCAAGTCCACTAAAGGTGTAGAACTTATCTGTTAGCCCATCAATTGAACCTGCAACAATACCGCCAATCTCTAAATAACGAGTATTGGGAGAGCTAAGGGTTTTGGGAACTTCTAAAAGAGCAAATTGATAGTTATTGGCAGAGTAATCATTCTTGAATTTAATTTTATAACTTCCTGATTGCTCAAGGAAAATAAAACGAATATTTCTGTCATCTTGTCCATTTAGGGCAAGGGTTCCGTCAGGATTATAAAGTTGATAATAAGTGTAAGAATTATAACTAGAATCTTGACTATCAAAGAAAATGAGTGTGCCTGCATTTGCACTAAAGTTATATTCAAAGCTCTGTTGAGCATTTATCAACCCACTTTGAACCGTTGTATTTAGACCTGTAGTAGTTATAGAAGTCGGTGTAGTATCAGTTACTTGGAAAGCGTAATTAACAGAACTGGTGCTATTACCAATAACTGCAAGGGTATAAATATCGGTTGTTACTAAAGTAGCGATGAAATCTGGATTATTATTATTAGGAGCTTTGACAATTCCTCCACTCCCATCGTATAAAACCCAATTGGCCCCACTCCATTCATTTGCCGTTAAATTAAAATTAAGTTGTTGTCCTGCTTTGCCACTAATTTGATACAGCTTGACCTGATTACCCTGCTCCAATTGTCCCGTAATTACATTACCTAACGTTACAACAGGAGCTTGACCGCGATCGCTTAATACAAAACTATAATTTCCTGTTGTCTCACCATTGGCATCAATTACTAAGCGATAGATTCCCGCTTCTCCTAAATTGAAGGCTCCCCAATCGGCGTTAGTATCCTTATCGAGAATTAAAACACCACTGGGGGCATAGAGTCGAGTTTTAATGTTGCTATTACCAACCAACGCATCAAAGAATAATTTTTGACCTATGCTACCTGTAAAGGTATAGGTATCCTGTTCACCCGCTTCGGCAATAATGCCACTCACTTGAGAACCTAAGGTTAAACTATTGGTAATTAAATCAGGTGTAACGAGACGGAACTGATAGCCTAAATTAGTTCCACCATTGCCCTGAGCAACTAACAAATATTCACCCTTACCTAGCCAAAATTCCTGATCATTTGACAGGTTAGTATAAGTAATTAATTGACCGCCATTGCCGTATAAAATCCACTGGTTCGCACTATCCCCTGTTTGAGCATCAAAATAGAGATACTGATCCATTGTGACAGTGAAGCGATAGATTTGAGAATCTAAGCCACTATTAGCAAAAGTCCCTGTAATATCCTGATCGAAGCTGATTCGAGTTGCCTTCGCTTTATCCAATAAACGGAAACTATAATTACCCGTATAATCCCGAATTCCATCAATGACTAAGGAATAAATGCCTGCTTCATTGAGGGTATAGCCACCATCTGGGCCAATATTACTACGGACATCAGAATTTCGTAATAAGCGACCCGTTGGACTATAAAGATTAATTGAAATATTAGGATCACCTGCAAAGGCATCAAGGAAAAGTTGCTGACCAATTTCACCTGTAAAGGTATAAGTATTCTGTTCACCTGCTTCGGTAATATTAGCGGCGATCGTCGTGCCAACAGTATAGGGATTAGTTTTCAGTTGGGGAGTAACAATTCGTAACTTATAATCATTACTGCCATCAGTCCAGTATTCTGCTCCATTACCTTGCAGAATTAACCAATATTCTCCTGGATCGAGCCACATTTCTGCATCAGAGTAACGATAAGTTG